>ONGV01000239.1 GCA_900317445.1 uncultured Eubacteriales bacterium
TGGAACTTCACTCTTTGAAGAAATAAATTCAACTTCTGATGCTGAAGCAAGTTTTTCTATATATAAAACTCCATTTTCAAAAGCTTCTTTAGCTTCATCTCCAATTATGCATATAACCTTTGCTTTTCTTGAAGGTGGAACATTCATTTCTGCTCTTACATTTCTTAAGTTCTTTATTGCTTCTATTACATAGTCCATATCCTTTTCTGCTTTTTCATCATATAAAGCTTCATCATACTTTGGCCATGCTGCATTTACTATTGTCTCTTCTAAAGTTAAAGTTGTATATATTTCTTCTGTAATAAATGGCATTACTGGATGTAATAATTTTAATCCATTTGTTAATACAGTATATAAAACATTATAAACTCTTCCCTTAGCCTTATCATCTTCTCCATATAATACAGGCTTAACAAGTTCTATATACCAGTCACAGAACTCAGTCCACATAAAGTCATAAACCTTTTGAACTGCTATTCCAAGTTCATATTTATCTAAGTTATCTGTAACTTCCTTAACTAAAGTATTCATCTTAGATAAAATATACTTATCTGCTAATGAATAATCCTTATTATCTTTTTCCTTATCCATTAACTCTCTATCAAGATTCATCATAACAAATCTTGATGCATTCCATATCTTATTTGCAAAGTTTCTTGAAGCTTCAACTCTTTCTGGGTAGTATCTTATGTCATTTCCTGGGGCATTTCCTGTTATAAGCATAAATCTTAAAGCATCTGCACCATATTCATCTATTACTTCAAGAGGGTCAACACCATTTCCTAAAGACTTACTCATCTTTCTTCCTTGAGAGTCTCTTATAATTCCATGTATAAGAACAGTATCAAATGGAGTTTCATTCATGTTGTGAAGTCCTGAGAATATCATTCTTGCAACCCAGAAGAATATAATATCATAACCTGTTACTAATACATTTGTTGGATAGAAATATTCTAAGTCTTCTGTTTTCTCTGGCCAACCTAATGTTGAGAAAGGCCATAATGCAGATGAGAACCAAGTATCTAATACATCCTTATCTTGTTCTAAATGCTTAGAACCACACTTTGGACAAACTTCTGGAGCGTCTTCTCTTACAATTACTTCTCCACAATCTTGACAGTACCATACTGGTATTCTATGACCCCACCATAATTGTCTTGAAATACACCAATCTTGAATGTTTTCCATCCAGTTATAATATATTTTTTCAAATCTTTCTGGTACAAATTTAGTTTTCTTTTCCTTAACAGCTTCTATTGCAGGCTTTGCTAAAGATTCCATCTTTACATACCATTGTTTTGATATTATTGGTTCAACAGTAGTTCCACATCTATCATGAGTTCCAACATTATGAGTATGAGGCTCAACCTTAACTAAAAGTCCTGCTTCTTCAAGGTCTTTTACTATAGCTTTTCTAGCTTCATATCTATCTAAACCTTGATATTTTCCACCATTTGCATTTATTACTCCCTTATCATCCATAACTCTTATTTGAGGAAGGTTATGTCTTAATCCAACTTGGAAGTCGTTAGGGTCATGAGCTGGAGTTATTTTAACTGCTCCAGTTCCAAATTCCATATCAACATAGTCATCTCCTACTATTGGAATTTCTTTATTTACTAGAGGTAATATTAATTTCTTTCCTATTAAATCCTTAAATCTTTCATCATTTGGATTTACTGCAACTGCTGTATCTCCAAGTAAGGTTTCTGGTCTTGTTGTAGCTATTTCTAAGTAGCCTGTTCCATCAGCTAATGGATAGTTTATGTGCCAGAAAAATCCATCTTGTTCTTCATAAACAATTTCTGCATCAGATAAAGCTGTTTGACATTTTGTACACCAGTTAGTTATTCTATTTCCTTGATATATAAGTCCTTCATTATAAAGCTTAACAAATACATGTCTTACTGCCTTATTTAAGTTCTCATCCATTGTAAAAGCTTCTCTTGTAAAGTCTGCAGAAACACCAAGCTTTTTAAGTTGAGTTCTTATTCTTTCTCTATACTCATCAGACCATTCCCAAACCTTCTCTAAGAATGCTTCTCTTCCCATTTCTTTTTTATCTAAACCTTGTTTAGCTAATTCATTTGCCACCTTAACTTCTGTTGCTATTGAAGCATGGTCTTGTCCTGGTACCCATAAAGTACAATATCCTTGCATTCTCTTATATCTTATAAGCATATCTTGCATTGTATTATCTAACGCATGACCTAAATGAAGCTTTCCTGTTATGTTTGGTGGTGGCATAACTATTGAATAAGGCTTTTTAGTTTTATCAATTTTAGGTGTAAAATACTTTTTTTCTTCCCATTTTTTATAGATTCTGTCTTCAAATTCTTTTGGGGAATATGTAGTTGCTAATTCTTTTTTATTTTCCATTTTTATCCTCCTATTTTTCAACTTACTTTTTCTATTAAAATTAACTTAGCAAGTTATTTGCAATTTTTTTATAAATAAAAAGAGCCTTCGTCTCTAAAAGGACGAAAGCTCGCGGTACCACCTTTATTCCTGCTCTACTTTTAAAAAAGCTTTTACAGGCTCTTATTTTATTAACGATTTATGAAAAACCGTCTTTAGCTACTATTATTTCACTAAAGAAGCTCAAAAGCTACCTTCAAAACCTTTAGCATAAGGGCTTCCACCTTTTCCCTCTCTCTTAAATGCTTAGGGCTTTTACTCCTCTTTCTCATTGCTTTTAAATATTAATTTACTTTATAATAAATTATTAAATTATTTTTGTCAATAATTCTTTTTTAAAATTATTTTTTAACTTACTTTATCTTATCCATAAGCTCTTGAACGTCTTTATCTCCTCTTCCTGAAAGACATACAATTATGTAATCATCTTTATCATACTCTTTAGCTGCATTTAAAGCATATGCTATAGCATGAGAACTTTCAATAGCTGGAATTATTCCTTCTAATCTTGATAAAACTTTAAATCCATTTAAGGCTTCTTCATCAGTACATGGAACATATTTTGCTCTCTTAATTTCACAAAGATAAGCATGCTCAGGTCCTACCCCTGGATAATCAAGTCCTGCTGAAATTGAATAAACTTCCTTAGCTTCTCCATTTTCATCAACTATACATTTTGTTTTCATTCCATGAACTATAGCAACTTCACCTTTAGCCATTGATGCAGCATGCATATTTGTATCTATTCCTTTTCCAGCAGCTTCAACACCAATAAGCTCTACATCCTTCTCATCTATAAAGTCTGCAAACATTCCTATGGCATTACTACCTCCACCAATACAAGCTATAACTGCTTTTGGAAGCTTTCCTTCTGCTTCTAACCCTTGCTTTTTAGCTTCTATGCTTATAATTTTTTGGAATTCTTTAACTATTGCTGGATAAGGATGTGGTCCTACTGCTGAACCTAAAACATAAAAAGAATTGTCTATATCCTTTACCCATTCTTCTAAAGCTAAATCTACTGCTTCTTTAAGAGTTCTCGTTCCTCTCATTGCAGGAACAACTTTTGCACCTAAAAGTTCCATTCTAAATACATTTAGTGATTGTCTTCTCATATCCTCTTCACCCATGTATATAGTACATTCCATTCCCATTAAAGCTGCCACAGTAGCAGTAGCAACTCCATGTTGTCCTGCCCCAGTTTCTGCTATAACTTTTTTCTTTCCCATTCTTTTAGCTAAAAGAATTTGTCCTAGGGCATTGTTTATTTTATGTGCTCCTGTATGATTTAAGTCTTCTCTCTTTAAATATATTTTGCATCCTTTAGCATAATTAGTTAATCTTTCTGCAAAATATAATGGATTTTCTCTTCCTACATATTGTTTTAAATAATAATTATATTCTTTTTTGAATTCTTCATCATCCTTGTACTTTAAAAAAGCCTCTTCTAATTGATTTAATGCTTCTAATACTGCTGGTGGAACAAATTGTCCTCCAAACTCCCCATAAAACTTTTCCACGTTCCCATCCTCCAATAAAAATCTCTATTAAATTATATTTTTTTTACAATTATTTGTCAACGATTTCTATCTTTGAATATTTTTCATAAAACTTACTAACCTGACTTTCTATATCCTTTTCTTTCTTTTTTGTTATTCCACCTCGTCCTGTTCTATCACTTAAAAATACTAATGAAATATCATTAATATCTACATTTTTTATTAATCCTTTTTCATCTGCAAAAGGCATATTTTTACTTAAAAACAATAAATGCATATGATACCTTACAAGCTTTTTAGTTTTTAAAATGAAATTTTCATTGTTTGTAAAATATCTTAAAAATTTTTCAGCTTCCTTTTCTCCTTCCTTATCATGGTCATATGAAGTCCATCTTCCATTTATAAGCTTGGTTGTAGTAAATTTTCCTATATCATGTAATAATAATGCCCACATAAAAGCTCTTTTATCCTCTGCTTTTTCTCTAAATTCTACCCCTTTATCTACAACCATCATAGTATGATTCCATACATCTCCTTCTGGATGGTGTTCTGGTGACTGTTGTACTTTTTCAAGTCTTTTAAGCCATAGGAAGGGTACTTTATCTAAAAGACCTCTATTTTTCATTATATTAAGATATATTGATGGCTTTTCATCCTTTAGTAAATGTTCCTCTATGTTAATAAAAATTTCACTTAAATTCATATTATCACTTTCCTTACTTAACAAAACTTAGTATTTCATATAATAAAAATTTTATACAATATTTCTTTAAAATAAAAGCTGTTTCATCAAGAATATTCCTCATTGAAACAGCTTTATGAAAAAAATTTTTTATTTGTAAGCTTTTAAATACATTTCTTTTATTTCACTCATTAATGGATATCTTGGATTTGCAGCTGTACATTGGTCATCAAATGCTTGCTCTACCATTTCATCTAAAGTTTCATTAAATTTATCTTCAGTTACTCCATAATCAGAAATATAATCTAATATTCCAATCTTTTTCTTAAGCTTATCTATTTCTTTAATTAAAAGTTCAACTTTTTCTTCTTCGCTATTTCCTCCTAAATTTAAATAATCAGAAATTCTTGCATATCTCCATGCTGCATTTGGATATTTATATTGTGGAAAAGCAGCTTGCTTTCTTGGAGCATCTGTTGCATTATATCTTATTACTTCATCAATCAAAAGTGCATTTGCTATTCCATGTGGAAGATGATGAAAAGCTCCTAATTTATGAGCCATAGAATGGCATATTCCTAAAAATGCATTTGCAAAAGCCATTCCTGCCATAGAGGATGCATGTGCCATCTTTTCTCTTGCCTTAACATTTGTTGTTCCCTCTTCATAAGCTTGTGGAAGATATTTAAATATAAGTCTTATAGCTTCAAGGGCTAAGCCATTTGTATACTCTGAAGCCATAACTGATACATAAGCTTCTATTGCATGAACAAGAGCATCTATTCCAGAAGCTGCTGTAAGACCCTTTGGCATACTCATCATAAGTTCAGCATCTACAATTGCCATATCTGGAGTTAATTCATAATCTGCTAAAGGATATTTTATTCCTGTTTCCTCATCAGTTATTACTGAAAATGGAGTAACCTCAGAGCCTGTTCCAGCTGAAGTTGGAATTGCAACCATCATAGCTTTTTTGCCAAGTTCAGGGAACTTATAAACTCTTTTTCTTATATCCATAAATCTCATAGCTAAATCTTCAAATTTAACTTCTGGATGTTCATACATAACCCACATAATTTTAGCAGCATCCATTGGAGAGCCTCCTCCAATTGCAATTATTACATCAGGTTCAAAATTCATCATAGCTTTTTTTCCACTTCTTGCAGTTTTTAAGGTAGGGTCTGGTGCAACATCATAAAATATTTCAAAATCTATGTTACATTCTTCTAAAATATCAGTTACTTTATGGGTATAACCTAAATCAAATAAAACCTTATCTGTAACTATAAAAGCTTTTTTCTTATTCATATCCTTTAATTCTTTTAAAGCTACTGGAAGACATCCATATTTAAAATAAGTTTTTTCAGGAACTCTAAACCAAAGCATATTTTCTCTCCTTTCTGCTACTGTTTTTATATTTAATAAATGCTTTGGACCTACATTTTCTGAAATAGAATTTCCACCCCATGAGCCACATCCTAAAGTTAAAGAAGGTGCAAGCTTAAAATTATAAATGTCACCTATTGCCCCTTGAGAAGCTGGCATATTTATTAATGTTCTTGCAGTTTTCATAGTTTCTCCAAACTTAGCTATTCTATCTTTAGATTTTATTTGGTCTGTATATAAAATTGATGTGTGACCAAATCCTCCAAGTTCAATTAATCTACTAGCCTTTTCTAAAGCTTCATCAAAGCTACTAACTTTATACATGGCAAGTATTGGAGATAATTTTTCATGAGCAAAAGCCTCTTCTAGCTCTACAGATTCCACTTCTCCAATTAAAACCTTTGTATTTTCTGGCACATTAATTCCTGCAAGTTTTCCAATATTATAAGCTGATTGCCCTACAATTTCAGAATTTAAAGCTCCACTTTCAGTTAAAATAGTTTTTCTAAGCTTATCTTTTTCTTGTTCATTTAAAATATAGCCTCCTCTTTCAAGGATTTCTCTTCTTACCTTGTCATATACAGAGTCCATAACAATTATACTTTGCTCAGAAGCACATACAACTCCATTATCAAAGGTTTTTGAAAGAAGAATAGAATTTACTGCCATCTTTATATGAGCAGTTTCATCTATTATTGCTGGAGTATTACCTGCTCCAACTCCTATAGCTGGCTTTCCTGAAGAATAAGCAGCTTTAACCATACCAGGCCCTCCAGTTGCTAAAATAAGGTCACTTTCTTCCATAACCCTTTTAGATAATTCTACTGAAGGTTCATCAATCCAACCAATTATTTCCTCTGGTGCTCCTGCCTTAACTGCTGCATCTAAAACTATTTTAGCAGCAGCTATTGTAGAATTTTTTGCCCTTGGATGAGGACTTATAATAATTGCATTTCTTGTTTTTAAAGCTATTAATGTTTTAAAAATTGCAGTTGATGTTGGATTAGTTGTTGGAACTATTGCTGCAATAACCCCTATAGGCTCTGCAACTTTACTTATTCCAAAGGTTTCATCTCTATCTATAACTCCACAGGTTTTCATATCTTTATATTGATTGTATATATATTCTGCTGAAAAATGATTTTTTATAACTTTATCTTCAACAATTCCCATTTTAGTTTCTTCTACTGCCATCTTAGCTAATTTTATTCTTGAATCATTAGCTGCCATAGTAGCTGCTCTAAATATTTCATCAACCTTTTCTTGAGTATATCCTGAAAATATCCTTTGTGCATCTCTTAATTTATTTATTCTCTGTAACAGACTTTCAACATTAGTAACTTTCATAAAAAGAACCTCCTAACTATATAGTTAATCTATTTTTATATGAAACTTTATACTCTTTTACATAAATTAATTATACCCTGATAAATAAATTTTATTCTTATTTATTAGGGTATATTTTTAGTTTTAATAAATATTTTAATTTGCACTATTTGAAGCTGTATTGGTATCTGCAATAATAAGGTCTATAGCTAACAAAATACATATACAAAGAATAGTATATTGTTCATCTTTTATATTTATGTCATAACTATCTCCCCATGTAAACCATCCTTTTTTTACAGTCATAATCTCTCTTTCATCTTTTTTAAGAGTAAAATTATGAGATGTAAAATCTCCCTCAAGAACAAGCCCCTTTTCTTCAACAGTTAACTTCATATTAAAGAGAGTAAATTTTTTCTTTATTGTTATAATTCCAAAATTAAAAATATCTGCATAATAAGTTGGAAGTAAAGAAAGTAATTCTTTTTTTATAAAAGCTATTTCATGTTTATTTCTATCATAAACATGAACTTTATTTTTTAAACTTAAAAACTCCCCTTCAGCATAAAAAGCTAAATTTCCAATATCATCAAATACACTATACTTTTCGCCTAATGAAAATACCTTTTGCTTCATATGATAAATCACATTATCACCTCTTCTTATACACTAAAAATTAAAGCCATTCCAACCCCAATTACTTACTTCTTCATATTTTACATATATTTTGTCTTTAGGTATCTTTAATTCTTCTTCATAAATTTCACATATTTCTACTGTTAATTTTTCATAAGCTTCACTACTTGCCTTTCCAAAAAGCTTAACCTCAATAAAAGCACCTTTTTCAAGTTTTTCTCCTGCAAAATATAATTTATAATTATCCTCAAAGCCTACCATTAAATATTCTTCACTTTTTCCTAAAAGCTCTATTGCTTTTCCTAGTTTTTCTTTTATTCTTTTTTCCTTTTCCTCTGATATTTTTACTGTTACTTTATTTCCTATAAATGGCATAAGTTTCATTTCTCCTTTCATATCTTTATGCTATAATTTTAACATAAATAAATATAAGGAGTATATATATGAGTAAAAATATAGTTTTTTTTGATATTGATGGAACACTAATTAATGAGCATACCCATATAATACCTAAAAGCACTAAAGTTGCACTTAAAAAGCTTAAAGAAAAAGGAAATCTTGCTTTTATAAATACAGGTAGACCACTTTCTGAAATTACCCCTTTAATAAGAAGCTTAGACTTTGATGGATATTTATGTGGCTGTGGTACTTATATTGAATTTAACAATAAAGTTCTTTTCTATAAATCCATTGGAAAAAAACTTTCAAGAGAAATAGCAGATGATGTGGATAAGTTCAAATTAGAAGGAATTTTAGAAGGAAGAGACACTGTATACTTTGATAATCTTGAAAATATAAAACATAAAGATGTTTTAAGAATAATGAATCAACACAAAGTTGAAGGATTCTTTTATGGCTCAACATGGCATGAGGAAAATATTGAAATTGATAAATTTGTTGTTTTTATAAATGAAGATAGTGACTTTAATAGCTTTTATGAAAAATATAAAGATAGATTTGAATTTATAAAAAGAGCTGAAGATTTTTATGAAGTTATTCCTCTTGGATATTCAAAAGCTTCAGGAATAAAATACATATCAAACTACTTAGATATTCCACTAGAAAATACATATGCAATTGGAGATAGCACAAATGACTTGGCCATGCTAGAATACGCTCACACCTCAATTGCTATGGGAAATAGCACCCCTTCACTATTTGATAAAGTATCCTTTGTTACTAAAGATATTGATGAAGATGGAATATATTATGCTTTAGAACATTATAACCTTATTTAATAAAATTTTTCCTTTCTCTAAATAAAAAATTTTATTTTTTTGTGTAAAATTTAGGCTCATAAACAAATAAATTATATAATACTATTTTTATATTGAGAAAGGATGATTATTATGGCAACAAAAGTTCCTAATGAATTTATAAATAAGATTTTAGAGTCAAAAAAGTACTATTCTATAGATACTCTACTTGGATTATGCTTTATGTCCTGTGAATCTCTTGATAAAAAATCTTATATTATAAAAACTGAAGATTTTTCTCTTACTTCCCTTGCAGAAAAACTTCAAGGAAAATATATTAAAGCATCCTTAAGAACTATTGTTTCTAATATAAAAAGCCTTATTTCACTTAAAATATTAAATAAAAACATAAATAACAATGAATGGACTCTTACAAAAATGGAAGAAATGCATAACAAAGGGAGCCAAGGTTTTACACGTATTTCTAAATGGTTTTTTAGTAAGGATTTTTCATGTCTTACTTTAGTTGAAAAACGTATAGCCTTAGTTTTAGCAATGCTTAAAGGAAGCCGTGCAAGCAAATTTTATAAAGAAGATGGATTTATAATAAATCTTCTTAACCTTAAAAATAGCATTTGGAGCAAAGCCCTTGGAAGTAATAATAAATACTATGGAAGAAAAATCATAAAGAAATTTCTAGAAAATAATTTTATTGAAAAAATCCAAGAAAGTTCTATTTATGATACTGCACCTAAAAAAATTAAAAAATTCTGCATTTCCTTTAAATGTAGCCTTTTTGTTAAGGTACAAAGAAAAATAACAGAAAATGAAGATGCTGATTTTATAATAGTTTTAAATAAAGAAGAACATAAACTTTTAAAAGACATTATAGATTTTTATAAAAATTCAGGAAAAGAAATTTTTCTTAACAATACTGAACTTATGCACATAATACAAGCTATTGCCCCATTAAACTGGAACTTAAAATACACTGTAGCAAAAGAAATAATAGCTAAATTTGTATCCATAAGACACTACAAGGACTCACAAGAAATTAACTCACTTCCTAACTATTTAAAAGGAATTATAAACAATATAATAGAAAGAGAAAAACAAGCTTATCAATAAAATAAAAAAATGTATTTACTAAGATTTCAGTAAATTATATAAAATAAGCTTAATATGACAAAACAAAAAAGCTAGGCTTTAAATTAAAAAAATTTAAGGTCTGGTTTTTCTGCTTTTTTTAATGAACAAAAATACTCTCTACAAACCAAAAGAAAAAATTATTCTATTTTTATAAAAATATATAGCCAATCTTACTCCTAATATCTACTTTAATACAAAGTTATTTAAAAATTTTGTAAAGCTATTTAAAATTATTGATAAGATTTACAAAAACTAAACAAAGCTATTTTAAGCTAAAACTCTTAAAAAACTTATAATCAATACATTAACAGGATTTTTTATAAATACATAAAGTGTAAGTATATTTATAAAGAGAATGTTAACTTATTAAGTATATGAATAAAGATATACTTAATAATCTATAATTAGATTTATGTATTTAATGGATAATGCAAGACCTTCTTACAGAACATTCGGATACTTTATTAATGAAGTTCTTGAATCATCTATTGAAGATATTTTTAATGATGTTAAGAAAGCTATCTTCAAGAAGGAACATGTAGATTTAAATCATATTTACATTGATGGTTCAAAGTTTGAAGCTAATGCTAATAAATATAGCTAAGTTTGGAAAAAAGCAACCGAAAAATCTCGTTATCGTTTATATAATAAAATTACCAAATTATTTAATGAAATAACTGAAGGATTAGCATATTACAGAGTACATATTGAAACAAATACAGACTATGTACCTGATGAGTTACATAAGATAATACAAAGATATGCAGAGATTTATAAAGTTAATCCAAAAACATTTGTATACGGAAAAGGTCATAGGAAATCTATTCAACAAAGGCAGTATGAAAAACTGTTAAAATATACTTCAAAATTAGAAGAATATATTGAAAAGATAGATATTTGTAGTCTGGAACGCAATAGCTATTCTAAAACAGATCATTCTGCTACTTTTATGAGAATAAAAAAAGACTATATGGGAAATGACCAATTGTTACCTGCCTATAATGTGCAAGTTGGTGTTGCTGATGAATATATTGCAGTAGTTGATGTAAACCAATATAGATCTGACATGGATTGCTTCATTCCACTGATGGAACAATTTAATAAAATATATGGATTCTATCCTAAGTATCCCACAGCGGATGCTGGATACGGGGCATATAATAATTATATTTACTGTGAACAGAAAGGCATAGAAAAATACATGAAATTCACTATGTTTAAAAAAGAAACTACTGATAAAAAGTATAGTGAAAATCCATTTAAAGCTGTTAATTTCAAAATAGATGATGAAGGTAAAATCAGATGTCCAAATGGAAAAAGCTTTAAATTTGTATACAGAAAAGCTGTACAAGGAAATCAATATGGCAGACAAGAAGAATTTTATGTTTGTGAAGATTGTAGTGGTTGTCCTTATGCACAAAAATGTAAAAAAACTAGTAAAAATCGTATAATCCGAGTAAATGAAGAATTAACATCAATGCATAAAGAAGTAATTGAAAATCTTGAGAGTATTCAAGGCGCCCTATTGAGAATGAATAGATCTATTCAAGCAGAAGAAACATTTGGGATAATTAAGAATAACCGAAACTATAAGAGAATCGTTAGGAAAGGCATAAAATCAGTAAAATTAGAAATATTTCTTGTTTCTATCAGACATAACTTATATAAATATAATAACAAAAAGAGGAAGCTTCGGAAGACTGCATAAAAATAAATATACATAATTTCTGGGGAAAGGGGGGCTTTTGCCTTTTTTTCTGCCCTTATAATAAGTAATGTATATAATGAATTAAAAAAAGATATGAAAAAATGAAAAATCATTTTTTCACAACCCCCTACTTTTTGAATAACTACCTTGTGCATTCTTTTTTCACCTTTACACAATATATAAAATTTTTAATTTTTTAAAATAATATATCCCATTCCTTGGGAATTTTTTGATCACATTCCTGAATTTAATGCTACTTCTATAAGCTCTTTATTTCCTTTAATCTCAAAAACTCCATTCCATCCTTTACTATAAATCCTTTATAAAATATAACACTCTCTTTTAGTATTTCTTTTATTAGAGTTATTTTAAAATCATAAGAATCAAGCTTTTTACAATTAAAAGCCTCATACTTTTTTATCAAATTATTTTTTATAAGTTCAGAAAACTCTGATTAAAAAGGAGAATAATAATAAGTTTTTTTCTTTCCATCTTGACTTATAAGAGTTGAATAAACTGTTATTGGAGATAAAGTTTTTATCATACACTCCTCTTCCACTTTTTCTAATATACATTCAAACTTTTCTAAGGTTAACAAGTTTCCTATTAAATTTAATTTATTTTCTGTTATTATATTTTTTCCAAGATACTCTAAAAATTCTTTATCACAAGATGATATATAAAAATAAATATTATCAAAAAATATTATTTTTTTATTTTCTTTGTCTATTCTAAAAGTACCAAAAATTTTAGAATAAGAATACATCTTAAAAGTTCTATTTTCATATTTATATCCATAATCATGAAAAAATTTTTGATATTTTTCATTATCTAACCAAGAAATTAATGCAGCTTGCATTATATGATTATAATTAATAGGTAATTCTAATGGATTATCTAATTTAAAAGTAAATTTATATTTCATTAACTCACTCCTTTTATCCTACATTAATAAAGTACATTTCCAATAATAGCACTTATATATTTATTTTTAATATCTTTTCTTTTTTAACATATTATTGTATTTACATCTAAACTTATAATTAATAAATATATTCCTTTTAATATTAGAATTTCAATCCTTGTTATCTTGGATTCTCCATATAAATGGATACTTAAGATATTTATAGAGGAGTTTTTGGGTTAGTTTCAATCCTTGTTATCTTGGATTCTCCATATAAATTATATAATTCAAATAATTCCTCTTCTGGAGCATTATGTTTCAATCCTTGTTATCTTGGATTCTCCATATAAATGGTTCAAATCCTATACTTTCCGCCACTTAAGACCATTGTTTCAATCCTTGTTATCTTGGATTCTCCATATAAATTTCTTGCAGATGGTGAATTATGCAAGGAGCAGAGCGTTTCAATCCTTGTTATCTTGGATTCTCCATATAAATCATACTAAATCTTCATGCTTTTGCTATGGTCTTAATGGTTTCAATCCTTGTTATCTTGGATTCTCCATATAAATTCCTAAAGATGTAGTCAAATGGTGTGAAACAATAGGGAGTTTCAATCCTTGTTATCTTGGATTCTCCATATAAATTAAAATAGTCATATCCGAATTTTTCAAAATCCGAACAGTTTCAATCCTTGTTATCTTGGATTCTCCATATAA
>ONGV01000238.1 GCA_900317445.1 uncultured Eubacteriales bacterium
AATAATGCTTATAGAAAGAAGTAATACAGGAATAGCTAACATAACTAGAGCTTTATTTAGAAAAGATGGTGTTTTAATTGTTTTATTCTATGAAGAATCTGGAGTTATTCTTTGTGGAAATATCTACTTTGAAACAAGCAAACCTATAAGTGATAACTTATATATAGATGATGATAACATCTTAAATAAATTTGATTTAGACGAAGATAATAACTCTAAAGACTTTATTCTTTATAAAGTAAAATTCTCTGAAACAACTTTAAAAACTGTTTTATACTTAATGAATAATACTGATATTATACATTCTAAAATGTGTAAAGGAGCTTATGAAAGCATAAACTTAGTTAATAGTACAACTTATCTTGCAAACAAATACCATAAACATTTAAAATCTATTGCTGAAGAATTATCTAATGAAGATTTAGAAGCTTTAGGTATGAAATAAAAAAATTCGAGTTCTTATTTTAAGAACTCGAATTTTTTATCATATCAATTAATGTTTCTTTATTATTTAAATCAGGATTTTCAATTACTTTATTTAAAAGGTTATTTAAAATTATTCCTATATCCTTTCCTGGTTTAATTCCTAATGCTATTAAATCTTTTCCATCAACATCTAAATTTTTAATAGTAAAACATTCTTGTGCTTTTATGATTTCATTTAATTTTTTTTCTGTTTCTATAAGCTTTTCTTCTTTTTCTTTATAAAATTTAGGATTTTGAGCTAAAGCATCTGCTTTTTTTACTTTAAGAAGGTCTCTAAACAAATCTTCTCCTATTAAACTTAAAAGCTTTCTTATAGATTTTTTACTTTTTACATCTCTATCATGATATTTTATTAAAGTAACAACTTTATTTATAGTTTCATTATCATATTTCATTCTTTTTAATATTTCAAATGCCTTGTCAGCAGAAGCTAAATCATGACCATAAAAGTGTCCTATTCCCTTTTCATCTACTGTTTTACACTCTGGCTTACATATATCATGAAGAACCATTGTAAGTCTCAAATAAAGTTTTGGTTCTATGTTTTCTGTTGCTTTTAATATATGAGTTAAAACATCATATATATGATGAGGATTTTGCTGCTCTACTCCTTTACATAAGCATAATTCATTTAAAAAATGCTTTAAAAGATCTAAATCTATAAGTTCATTAATATACATAGGATTTGAAACTATTATTTTATCAAATTCTACCCTTATTCTTTCAATAGAAACATTTTTTATATTACTACTTAAGTTTTTTATTCCTTCCTTTGTTGAAGGCTCTATAAAAAAGTTAAGTTGAGCTGCAAAACGTATAGCCCTAAGCATTCTTAATGCATCCTCTTCAAATCTTTTGTCTGGATTTCCAACTGCTTTTATTATTTTTTTATTTAAATCTTCTTTTCCTTTAAAATAATCTATAAGGCCCTTTTCTTCATTATATGCCATTGCATTTATAGTAAAATCTCTTCTAGATAAATCTTCTTTTAACTCACTTACAAATTGAACCTTTTCAGGATGTCTTCCATCTTTATATTCTCCATCAATTCTATATGTAGTAACTTCAAAATTTTCTTTATCTAAAATAACTGTTACTGTACCATGTTTTATTCCTGTTGGAACTGTTTTTTCAAAAATATTTATTGTGTCTTCTGGTTTTGCATTAGTAGTTATGTCCCAATCATTAACTTTTCTATTTATTAAGCTATCTCGTACACAACCACCTACAGCATAGCTTTCAAAACCATTTTCTTTAAATTTATCAATTATAAATTTTACGTTTTTAGGAAGCTCTATTTTAAACTCCATTTAATATCACATCCCTATTTATTGAAATCATAAGTTCTTCTACCTTATCATAATCAGGTTCATCCTTTAAGCAGGTATTTTTTGCAGCATAATCAAATTTTTTTTCATAATCATTTACCATTTTAAATATTTCACTATAAGAAAATTCTCCCTTTCTTATTTTAAGAAGAAATTCTCTATCCTTTTCCCTATAGGTATTTATCCCTTTTCCTTCTAAAATTTCTGTACCCATTAAAAAAAGTCTTATTAAATGCATAGCATGTTTATTTAAATGATTTGCATCTTTTTTGCTATTTCTATGGTTTAACTTATCATAGTCATTTATAACATTACTCATTTCAGCATATATATTTTTAAAATCTCTAAGAGGATAATGCTTAAAATTTACATCTATAAATAGTTCACTTTCAAAATCTTCTTTTTTAGATTTATCAATATAAATATTAAGATTTTCTTTTGAAAAAACTTCATATCTATCCTTCATAGTAGCTATTTGAGTCTTTATTGTATTAAGCATGTGTATTTCCTTTTCTTTTTGAGGATAATTATCTCTTGCTAATGCGTTTTGAAGCCTTCTTAACTGAGCAGAAGCATATCCTCCAAAGCTTTGTATTGCTCTTTTAGATAAAAATAGATTTGTATTGTCCTTAATCATTTTTCCATATTTATTGCATATAAATATATGCTCATCTTTTGTTCCAAGCATTTCTAATACATTAGGGTTGCAATTTAGCATAAGTTTAAGTATCTTTCTTAAACCATATATTACAGTATCTGTTTCTCTATTTTCAAATTGTTCAAATGAAGATGAACCAAGAATTTCACAGCTTGTTTCAACAGCTATTCCCCTAATATCAAGGTCACTTGTTTCAACATTTGTTCCATAAGCATAACTTCCACCAGTAGTAAGAAATATGATATTTTTTCCTAAGTGTTTATCAGTTCTTAAAAATTCATACTCTTTAGATGCAAGCTTTTCTTTTATTTCTTTAGTATTCAATATTATCCCCCCTTTTTATAAAACTTTTTAATATTGAGTTTAATCTAGTTTAATTAAGTATTGAGCTAAATTGGTCTTTTGGTTTTTAAATATTAAAGGTTCAATTTTATATCCTTCTATTCCATTAACATAATTTAAATATATTTTTTTATCAAGACCATCAATATTCTTTAAAAAGCTTATTAAATCCCCATTTACTTTATCTTTATAATTTTCATCTAATTCTATTAAAAAGTCTTTTATTCCATTTTCACTACTTAATCTTTTTATGTCATTATGAATTAATCCTTCTAGGTAAGAAAGTTTAATAAGTCTTCCCATACCATTACATAAAGGACATTTTTCTTCCATATATTCATAAACACTTTTCCCTCTTCTTTTTCTAGCTATCTGTACAAGATTAAGTTCTGTAAATGGAAATATTTTCACGTTTCCTCCATCTTCTTTTAAAGCTTCTTTAAGCTCTTTTAAAACTAAAGATTTATGGCTTTTATCTCTTAAGTCTATAAAGTCTAT
>ONGV01000237.1 GCA_900317445.1 uncultured Eubacteriales bacterium
ATCCAGAAAGAATAGTAAGGGAACTTTCAATTAATTGTGGAAAGAGTATTTTTAAGGAAAAGACCTTAATATTTTTTGATGAAATTCAAGCTTGTGAAAGAGCATTAACATCATTAAAATATTTTAATGAACAATGTAATGAATATCATATAATTGCAGCTGGAAGTCTTCTTGGAGTAGCCATAAATAGAGAACAGTATTCTTTTCCAGTAGGAAAAGTTGATATAAAAACTTTATATCCATTAGATTTTGAAGAGTTTCTTATGGCAATGAAGGAAGGAGAACTTATTAATCTTATAAAAGAATCTTTTAATAATGATATGGAATTATCAATGCACAATAAAGCTATGGACCTTTATAGAATATATTTGGTGGTAGGTGGAATGCCAGCTGTAGTTCATGAATATATAGAAAAAAGAGATTTTGATTTTGTTTTAGCTACTCAAAAAAATATAAATGATTCTTATATAGCTGATATGGCAAAATATGCTACTGCCTATGAAACTACTAGAATAATGGCAGCTTTTAATAGTATTCCAGCACAATTAGCAAAGGAAAATAAAAAGTTTCAATATAAAGTAATAAAATTAGGAGCAAGAGCACATGAATATGAGACTCCAGTAGAATGGTTAAAATCTTCAGGGGTAATATTAAAGTGCATAAAATGTAATGAAGGAAAACTTCCCCTATCTGCGTATAGTGATTTTAGCTCTTTTAAAATATATATGACAGATACAGGTTTGCTCTGTTCAAAATTTGGCATACCTGCAAATGCAGTTATATCTGAGGGGATAGTATTTAATGATTTTAAAGGAGCATTAACTGAAAATTATGTATGTTTTGCATTAAATGCAAATGGGCATATCCCTTATTATTGGGAATCAAAAGGATGTGCAGAGGTGGATTTTATTATTCAAGATAAGGAAGGAAATATAATTCCTATAGAAGTAAAAGCAGCAGAGCATGTAAGATCAAAAAGTCTTCAACAGTATATAAAAAAATATAATCCACCATATGCAATAAGAGTATCAGCTAAAAATTTTGGATTGGAAAATGGTATAAAATCAGTACCACTTTATGCAGTGTTTTTAATATAATTAGAGAGAATAAAATTGTTATTAGATAGTAGGAGCAAAGATGTTTAAAGAAGAAATAAAAGCTTTTTGTAAATCTATAGGATTAGATACTATTGGTTTTATAGAATGTAGAAAATTTCAAGAACTTAGAGATTTTTATATTTATAGAAAAGAAAATAATCTTGAAAATGAATTTGAAGAGAAGGATATAGAAAAAAGAATAAATCCTAATATGTATTTAGAAGAAGGAAAAACTATAATATCAATAGCTTTTCCTTATTGTAGTAGTGAAGATTTTAATTGTAATAATAATGGATTTTCTATATATACAAAAAGATATGATTATCATAGAGTAGTAAAAAAATATCTAGATGAAATATGTAAGTTTATAGAAAGTTTAGGAGGAAAGGCAGTAGGGCTTGTTGATAGCAATTCTCTTCCTGAAAGGTACATTGCTTATTTATGTGGAATTGGATTTATAGGTAAAAACAATATGATAATTACAAAAAAGTATGGCTCATATGTATTTTTAGGAGAAATAATAACTAATTTAGAGATAAAAACTGAATCAAAAAGAAGTTTTAATATGATTTCTTATCATAAAGAGTGTGGAGAATGTGATATATGCTTAAGAGAATGTCCAACTAAGTCTATAAATAAGGCTAAGGTTAATCCAAATATTTGTTTATCTTATATGACTCAAAAAAAAGAACTTAGTGATAAGGAAATAAAGCTTCTTAAAGAAAGAGGAAATATTTTTGGCTGTGATTTTTGTCAGCTTAAATGTCCTTATAATGAAAATTTAGAAGGAAAAGCACTTAAGGAGCTTGAAATACTAGAGTATATGAATGAAGAGCCATATACTTATGCTAATATGGATAATAAATATTTTAAAGAGAAGATAAGTAAAACCTCCTGTGGATGGAGAGGCAAGAATGTTATAAGAAGAAATGCTATCATAAATATGAAAAAAAGAGGAATATCTATTGAACAATTTAAGGGAGAGTCAGAATATATTAATAAATATATAGATAGGCTTAAAGAAGAGTAAATTTAAAAGAGCTATTGCATTGAAAATGTGCAATAGCTCTTTTTTTTTAACTAAACACGTTCAGCAATTTCATAAAGAAGTCTTTCAGTCTTTTCCCATCCTAAACATGGGTCAGTTATAGATTTACCATAAATATGGTCATCTATTTTTTGACATCCATCTTCAATATAGCTTTCAATCATAACTCCCTTAACTAATTTCTTAAGTTCAGGATTATAATCTCTGCTGTGAAGAATTTCATGTACTATACGAGGTTGTTCCCCAAACTTTTTACCAGAGTTAGAGTGGTTTGCATCAACTATAACAGCTGGATTTGGGAAGTCATGCTTTTTGTATAAATCAAGAACTCTTAATAA
>ONGV01000236.1 GCA_900317445.1 uncultured Eubacteriales bacterium
AGAAAAAAGAAAATTCAA
The DNA here is from genome assembly GCA_900317445.1 of uncultured Eubacteriales bacterium. GTDB lineage: Bacteria > Bacillota > Clostridia > Clostridiales > Clostridiaceae > Clostridium. The sequence goes on from ONGV01000236.1 coordinate 19, forward strand.
AAGTTAAATGAGCCTCCAAAGCTAACTAATTTAGAGGAAGTTGGAAATGCTGTAACTCATGGAATAGGTGCTCTTCTTGCAATAGCAGGAATGGTGTTGCTTTTGGTTAAATCAGATACAGGTCTTAAGGTAATGGCATCTTGTTTTTATGGAATAAGTTTATTTTTTCTTATGTTGATGAGTTGTCTTTATCATGCTTTTAAAAGTGGTTCTACAGTAAAAAGATTGTGGAGAAGGTTTGATTATTCTTCTATTTATTTGTTAATAGGAGGAACTTTTGCTCCTTTGTGTCTTGTTTATTGGGGAAACACTTTAGGAATTGTCCTTTTTTGTATTGATTGGTTTTTGATTATTTTAGGTATTACAATAATAGGTGTATTTGGTCCTGGAAGATTTAGTTGGGTTCATTTTTCTTTGTATTTTATAATAGGCTGGGTTGGTGGAATTTTATTTATACCAGACTTTATTAGAAATAATATGAATTTATTTTGGATGATATTAATAGGTGGAGTTATTTATACAATTGGAATGATTCCCTTTGCTAGAAATAAAAAATATGACCATTTTAAATGGCACTTTTTTGTTTTAGGAGGGGCTATTTTGCACTGGTTTGCAATTTATTTATATATTTATTAAAATAAGAACAAATTAAGCATAATTTAAATAAAATGTAGTATATTAAAGGTAATTACCTTTAGTAAATTATATTGAAGTAGGGGATAATTATGCTTATTTCATATAATTCAATTATGCTTAATGTAAAAAGAGGAGCTTATAAATATCTTGGAGAAGGTTCTAGTAGAAAGGTTTATGATTTAAATAATGGTCATGTTGTAAAGATAGCAAAAAATATGGCTGGTGTTGAGCAAAATCGAATAGAATATAAAATTTCAGAAGAGGATAATTCTGAAATTCTAGCAAGAGTTGTACAAGCTTCTAAAAGATACAACTTTATAATAATGAGAAAGGCTAAAAAGGTAAGAAATATTTATGATATATGGGATTATTTTAATGTGAAAAACAGGATGGAATTTTTTAATTTACCTGAGTTAAAAAAATTAAAATCTAACTATAACCTTTTGTTAAATGATTTAAATAAGAAAAGTAGTTGGGGAATAATTGATGGAAAGCCAGTAATTATTGATTATGGATTTACAAAAAGAATAAAAGAAAGGTATTACTAATGAACTTTTTAGGGTTAGTTTTAAAAACTAGCTCTTATTTATTTTAGGAGGTGATTTTTTTTGGATTTTAAATTGTTAAATAATATTGTCCTTAAAAATAAAACATCTTTAAGTTATAGAAATGGAGAAAAACTTTTTCAAGATAAATGTGTAAAAAATATAGATATAAGAAAGATAGGAAAAAATACTGTAATATATGGCATTGTACAGGATAAAGTAAGGCTTATAAGCACTAATATAAAATTAGGGGAAAGTGGTAAAGTTCAATTAAAGTGTAATTGTGAATTAAATAAAGAAGCTAGAGTTTCTGGAAATCAGTTTGCCTGTAAACATATAGTGGCTACTGCTTTAAAGCTGTTAGATAATTTAGGAATAGATAGGGAAGATTCTAAAAAAGAAAAGGTAACTTTAGAAGTTACTATTGAAAAAAGTTTTGAAGATATTAATAGCTTTAATATATTTTTATATTTAAAAAAGGCTAATAGAATAAAAATATCAAATGTTTCAGAGTTAGAATTTAATGTTTTTTCTAAAAAGGGAGTCTATTTTTTTAGGAATACAGACTATAGTAAAGAGGAAATAGAACTTTTAAAAAAGTTAAGAAAAGTTAATTTTATAATTAATAAAAATGAGTTAAGGGGATTTTTATTAAAATTTAAAAATATTCCTATCTATTTAAGAATGGATTCTGTAGAGTATAATGGACAAAATACATATAAAAAACTTCCATTAAAATTTACATTAAAAACTGAAAATAACAAAATAAAACTTCAAACTTTAAAGAATAAAGCAAAAGCTTTAGATGATAATGGAACTGTATTTATATATGATAGAAAAGTTTATACGCCTCCTATGAATCAATGTGAATATTACTTTCCTATTTATAAAAAGCTAAGTGAAAAATCTTATGTATATATTAAAAAAGAAATTTTAGAGAATATGGTAAAAATACTTTCTTTTATTGGGGATTTAACAATAAATGATGATGTTAAAAACATTTTAGCAGAAA
>ONGV01000235.1 GCA_900317445.1 uncultured Eubacteriales bacterium
AGCATATGATTCTCTAAAAAATTCTTTTTAAAATAGTATTCTTTAAAACTTTCTTTATCATTATCAATATATTTTTCATACAAATCATCATTATCTAAAGTTATTGCCATTTCTATTGAATTTAATACATCCATATTAAAATTTTTATAATTTAAATTAGAAATCCATTCTTTTTTCTGAGTATTATAGTATTCATAAAACTCATAATCTTTTTCCCTTGGATATCCTGTCATCTCTTTTGAAAACTCATTTTCTTCTCCAAAGACCTTTAAGTTAACATATTTTGAATAATCTCTAAAAATATATTTTACATTTTCAACATAATCTTTATCATCTATAAAAATATCATAAGTATAATAAAATTCATCTTTATCTTCATTGTTAATAGTAAAATTTTTTATTTCTATTTCTTTATATTTATAATCTTTAAAATTATAAAATGATATTTTTAAAAGCTTTATATATTCTATTTTTTCTAAAACTCGAATAGTTAAGCTTTCTGTAGACATTTTTAATATAGTGACTTCTTTATTGTTTATAATACAGCTTACAAGACCTGAAGGAATGCTTTCTATTTCTTCTTTAATCACTAACTAACACCTCTTAGATTATTCCATTTTATTTTTATAATAAGACTTCCATTTACAAGCTTAGCATCTATTTTATGTCCTAATTTTTCTATAAGTGCTTTGGTTATTGCAAGTCCAAGTCCTGTATTTTTATCACTTCTTGATTTATCTGTGGTATAAAATCTATCAAATAATTTGTCAATATCTTCTTCCTTAACATTTGGTGCTAAATTTTCAAATTTAGATACTATATAGTTTTTCTCTTGAAATAAAGATATTTTTATATTTTTATCAGCATATTTAAGCATATTTCCTATAAGATTAGAAAATATTCTCTCTACTGCACCTTCATCTGAAATTATATCGTCAATTTTTTCATCAATTTCAATAGTTGGCTCAATATGCTTTTCAACAAAATCATTGTAATACATTGCAATGCTATCACATAATATTGTCTTTAAATTTATCTTTTTCAAGTTAAATTTAAATTCACTATTATTAAGCCTAGATAAATCATAAAAGCTTGTAATTAAATTTTGAAGATGCTCTGCTCTTTTTTCTACTATTTTAATATATTCCTCTTTCTCTTTTTCTGTAACTGAATCATCTTTTATAAGCTGTATATAACCTCTTATTGAGGTTAATGGAGTTCTCAAGTCATGTGATATGTTAGATATACTTTTTCTAAGTTCATTTTCAATTTTTTTATTATTTGCTTGAATTTTTTGAGAATTATCATATAAATAATTTATATCTTGCACTAATTTTTCTACTTCATTATTTATGGCATTTGTATGAACATTTATATATTCTCCTTTGCTTTCTTCAATTTGCTTAGATATACTAGAAAGCTCTTTTTTCATTCTTATTATATAGAATATAAGTAAAAGTATAATAACTGTAAGTATTATATTAACTATCAAACTCCCAACCCCTATAAATTTTTATTTAACATCTTGTTTTTTAAATATTTGAATTCCAACAAATAGTGATATTATTATTGTTATCAATGATACTATTAATGATTTTATCAAATCTCCATTTGATGCATATAGTGATATTGCTACTTTATTATTATAATATGGTGTTATTTCATATATTTTATCAAATACTTTATTTAAACCATAAATAAATGAAATTATTGATGGAAATAATACAAACATACCAACTGTTATTCCAATTGTCCCACCATTACTTTTTACTGATATAGCAATTATCATTAATAATGCAGCTACTGATGCATTTGAAATAACTGTAAGAAAAAATGATACTATCATGCGTACTAATTGAGATGTTTTAAAAGGTTCTCCCCAGCCATTAATAATAAAACTTCCTATGGTTGGTATTAATATAAGGCAAAATAAAATCACTATTATTGCCACTACTATTGCAATGAATTTAGATAAATAAAATTCTGACCTACTTTTTCCATAGGCTAAAATATTTTTTATAGTACCATTACTATACTCCTTTGCTAAAAATGCTGCTATTAATATTCCTATTAAAACTTCTATAAGACCTTCCCCAAATGAAGAACTAAATACCTCAGGAACTGTTGGATTAAATGGGTCCTTTGCATTTAAGTGTACCCCAAAACTTCCTGGAATAACAATTTGTTCTTTATCACTTCCACTAAACCCTAAGTCTAACATTCTTTGTGCTTCTTCTTGTGACATTCCCATAGTAGCTTTTTCAATAATTTTATCAAAAACTGAAGTTGTCATAACAAATACTATTATAGATAAACATATTGCTACCACACATAATACTTTAAAAGTTCTATTTTTAGATAATTTAAATAACTCTGCCTTTGCTAATCTAAACATTATTCAGCACCGTTGCATAAAACTTATAAAAGGTTATAAATATATAAATTTTACTTTGTTTCCTTCTTCATAAAGCTCTATTTTGAAATAGTAAATTATACTATATCTACTCTAGTTTG
>ONGV01000234.1 GCA_900317445.1 uncultured Eubacteriales bacterium
GGTAAGACTTAATGATTTTGAATTTGAATATGTATTATAGGAGTGAATAAAATGCTAACAGGAAAAGAAAGAGCATATTTAAGAAGATTAGCTAATGATTTATCACCAATATTTCAAATTGGGAAAAATGGAATAGAAGAAACATTTTTAAAGCAAGTAGAAGAAGCATTAGAAAAAAGAGAATTAATAAAAATAAAAGTATTAGAAAATAGTGGACTTGAAACAAGAGAAGCATCAGATTATATATGTAGTAAAATTGGTGCAGAAGGAATTCAAGCAATAGGAAGTAAGATTGTTTTATATAAGCAATCTAAGAAAAATCCTAAAATAGAGATACCTGGTAGATAGTTATGGAAAAGCTAGGAATAATGGGTGGAACCTTTGATCCTATTCATCTAGCACACATATATATAGCAGAAGAAGCAAAGAGACAATTAAACCTTGATAAGGTTCTATTTATGCCAGCAGGAAGCCAACCTCTTAAGATAAATAAAAATGTTACAGAGGCTTCCTTAAGGCTTAAAATGGTAAAAGAAGCTATAAAAGGAATAGATTATTTTGAGGTTTCAGATTACGAAATTAAGAAAAAAGGTATGAGCTACACATATCTAACAGTAGAAAATTTTAAAGCTCCAAACAGGCAAGTGTTTTTTATTACAGGAGCAGATTGTTTAATGAATTTAGAAATGTGGAATGGAATAAATAGAATTTTTAATGCTTGTGAATTTGTAGTTTTTACAAGACCAGGTTATGATGAAGAAAAACTTAAAGCTCAAAAAATGAAAATTGAAGAAAAGTATAATAAAAAAATAATACTTATTCATGTTAATAGTCCAAATATATCCTCTACAATGATAAGAGAAAAAATTAGGGATGGGAAAAAGGTAGATAATCTTCTTTCAAAAAATGTATTAAATATAATACAAAAAGAAGGGTTATATAAGGAGTGAGACAATATGACTTCTTTAGAAGAAGCTTATGAATATGTTAAGAAAAATCTAAAGGAAAATAGATTTATACATACCTTAGGGGTAATAGAAGAATCAAAAAAACTAGCTAAAATAAATGGTGTATCTGAAGAAAAAGCAGAAATGGCAGCTTTATGTCATGATATTGCAAAAAATATACCAAAAACAGAAATGCTAGAAATTATGAAGGCAAATAATATAATTTTAACTGAAGATGAAGAAAATTCTCCAAGTATATGGCATAGTATATTAGGCCCTATAGTTGCAAAAAAGGAACTTAAAATAGAAGATGAGGAAATTTTAAGTGCTATAAGATGGCATACTACAGGAAAAGAAAATATGACTAAACTAGAAAAAATAATTTATATTGCAGACATGATTGAACCTTCAAGAGATTTTGATGGTGTTGAGGAGCTTAGAAAAGTTACACTAGAAAATTTAAATAAAGGTGTGCTTATGGGATTAACTCAAACAATTAAATTTTTACTTAAAAAGGGAAGCTTAATTGATTTAAATACTATAAAAGCAAGAAACTCTTTAATAAATTAAAATTTAAAGGGGATGGTTTTTTAGATGGATGGTAAAAGAAATAGCAGATCTAAGCAGGGAAGAAAAAGAACATCTGAAGAGATAGAAGCAATTAAAAGAAGAAAAGCAAAAGCTAGATGGGAAGAAGCATTAAGAGATTCTGATAATAATTATGAAAGAAGAGTAAAAAAATCAAAAGAAAATACAAATCATAATAGAAGAACTTCTTCTAAAAGAGTTAATTTAGAAAGAAATACAAATACTTCAAAAAGAAGACCTAAAAATATTAAAAGCTCAAAGGCTTATCAAAACAAAAAGAGAAGAAAATCTAGAATGCTTTTAAAGAAGAAAATATTAATTGGTGTATATGGCATTTTAGCACTATTTATTATTTTTATAGCTTCAACAACAATAGGATTTTTTTCTAAAGTAAAAAATAATTGTTCTATAGAAGCTATAGCTCCAGGTAGAAATGATGTGGTAAATATATTAGTATTAGGTCTTGATATAGGAGATGTAGATAATCAAGGAAATGAATCTATAAAAAGAACAGATACCATGCTTCTTATAAGCTATAATCCATCAAATAAAAATACAACAATAGTATCAATACCAAGAGATACATTAATTAATGAAAATGGAAGTAGATATAAAATTAATGCAGCATATCCTATGGGAGGAGATTTAAAAGTGGTTTCAGTAGTTGAAGAACTTCTTCCTGTAGATATTAATTATCTTGTGAAAATAGACTATGAAGCTTTTAGAGGCATTATAGATGCTATAGGTGGAGTTGAAATGGATATAGAACAAGATATGTTTTATGATGATGATGGTCAAAATCTTCATATAAACTTTAAAAAAGGAACTACTGTTTTATTAGATGGAAAAAAAGCAGAGGAGTTTTTTAGATGGAGAAAAAATAATGATGGTACAGGACTTGCTACAGGAGATTTAGGTAGAATAGAAAATCAGCATAAGCTTATAAATAAGGTTATAGATAAATTAAAAAGTCCTACAACTATATTTAAAGCTAATAAAATATTAAATTGTGTAGCAGAAAATATTGATACAAATATGCCTGGAAGTACCATGATTAAATATGGATTAAAAATAATGTCTTCAGAAACTAAAATTACAACTCTTCAAGGAGAGCCTCAAATGATAGGTGGATTGTCATACTTAGTTGTTGATGAAAATAAAAATATGGAGTTATATGAAGCTTTAAAGGGTGGAGAGCCTATTGAACAAAGTGTAGAAAAGCCAAGTGTTAAAATTCTTGTGGAAAATGGAACTAATAGAACAGGTCTTGCAGGAAGAGCAAAGGGGCTTTTAGAAAAAGATGGCTGGAGCTCTGTTGAAGTGGGTAATGGGGACTTAAGAAAAAAGAGTATAATAATGGCTAAAGATAAAAGTTATTTTGAACTTATTAAAGAAACCTTAGGAGATATGAAAACAACTACTGAAATACCAGATGAAGAAAAATATAAAGGTTATGATGTTATTATTATATTAGGTGATAATTATAATAAATAGGAGAAAATAATGAGTACTTTAGAAAAAAAAGTTGAAGAAAAGTATGATGGAATAGTAATAAGAGAATTTTTAAAAGAAGAGCTTGAATTATCAAGTAGACTTATTCGAAGAGCTGCTATAGAAAAAAGAATCTTTGTTAATAAAGAAGCAGTAAGGATGAGAAAAGTACTTCATACTGGAGATATTGTAGAAGTAAAACTTGAAAGGGTAGAAAGCCAAAATATTATTCCAGAAAAGATGGATCTTAATATAGTTTATGAAGATGAGGATATTTTAGTTTTAAATAAGCCTCCATATACAGTAGTACATCCCACAAGAGGATATCCAACAGGAACTTTAGCAAATGGAATTTTATATTATTTTAATGAAACTAATCAAAATTGCATAGTAAGACTTGTAAGTAGATTAGATATGGATACTTCAGGACTTATAATAATAGCAAAAAACCAATATGCTCATATGGCTTTATCAAAAGAAATGCAGTTAAATCATTTAGAAAAACGATATTTAGCAGTAGTTCATGGACATCTTGAAAAAGAAGAAGGAACAATAGACCTTCCTATATTTAAACCTGGAAATGAAGAATCAATATTTAAAAGAGTTATTGATGAAAGAGGTCAAAGAAGCATAACTCATTATAAAGTAGTAAAGAAATTTAAAAATGCAGATTTGGTAGAATGTTTATTAGAAACAGGAAGAACTCATCAAATAAGAGTTCATTTAAGTCATATAGGTCATCCTATTTATGGAGATACTTTATATGGATATGGTGAAGAGGAAAAAGAATTAATTCCAAGACAGGCACTTCATGCCTATGGATTAGATTTTAAATCACCAAGAACCAAAGAAAAATTATCATTAAGAGCAGAACTGCCAGAGGATATATTAAATTTAATAAATAAATTATAAAAGAGATAGAAAAAATTCTATCTCTTTTTCTTAGCTTCATTAATTAACTGAATACATCTTTTATGTTTCTTTTTAAATAATCTTTTTTTTCTTGTTAAAAGTAAATATATAAATATTATAACTAAAATAAAAGCAACAATTTTAACATAAAAAAACATTGAAGAAGCAGATTTTGTAACTACTTCTACAGGAGAAGTATATTCTCTTGAAATGCCACTTGCTAAATCAATAGTTTCAACTTCTTCTCCATTTACCATTACCTTAGCAGTTGTTAATATGTCACCACGCTTAAAGGATTTTTTGTCATAACCTTTAGGATTAGTAAATTCTAATTTACTATCTACATTTTCATTTCCATCATTTTTAATAGTATGATATACATCACTTGATACAAGTAAAGGAACAGTTGTCCCATCTTCAAGTTTAAAAGAACTAGCTTCGTCACCTTCACTATATAATTTTACTCTTTTAAAGTTTTCAAAGCCATAATTAAATATACTTTTTACATCACTATATACCTTATTAATATCTTCTCCATTTAAGAAAGAAGCTACAAGAGTAAGTCCATCCTTTTCAGCAGCAGCAACATTAGTAAAACCAGCTGCTATTGTATATCCTTTCTTAGCTGATATTGAATACTCATAATAATATGATGAGCTAGGAAGAAGCATGTAATTATGATTGCTTGTAGCAAGGATAGAATTATCAATAACACTATGTAACTCTATATAAGTTTCATTTGAAATTTTCATAAAATTTTCATTTTTAATAGCTTCTTTCATAATAATAGCTAAATCTTTAGGAGTAGTTACATGTTCTTCATCTGGAAGACCACTTGGATTTTTAAAATTACTATTTACAGCTCCTATGGATTTTGCTTTTTCATTCATA
>ONGV01000332.1 GCA_900317445.1 uncultured Eubacteriales bacterium
AATAATAACTGTAAGATTTTCGCTATCTCCAAAGTTTATTTTATGATTATCCTGTCCATTTATAGCACCAAGTTTCCAACCTTTATCCAAAAGTGTGTAATAATATTTATCATATCTTATATATTTATTTGGATAAGTACCATTTCCTACTTCAATAGAAGTAATTAATTTATTTAGATATTCATTATAATCTAGAAGTGTTATACTTCTATGAGGGTGATTAATGGTAATAAAGGAATCAGGATTATTCATCATCCATAAAAGAAGAAGATTTAAATTTCTAACAGTACCTGTAAAAAAAGTAGATGGATTTATTATATTAAAATCTCCATAAGGAGAGGTTTTAGTTTCAAAACCAATAAGAGGAAGAAAGTTATCATTTCTTTTCTTAAATTTTTCTGCCATATTTTTTGTTGAAGTCCATCTTGAAATTTCTTTTGTTTCATTAGGTATATTTTTATCTAAAAATGAGTTATGGTCTGTTATAACCATAAAATCTAAATCATTTTCTTTGCCATATTCAAAAGCATCTAAAGGTGTTCCTTTTCCAGTAGAATAAGATGTATGACAATGGGGAATACCATAATAGCATTTATTTTTGCCCAAAAAAAATCACCTCAAAAGTTAGTTATAATTTATTATAGTCTTTAAGAGGGTGAATTAATGACAAGAACAATTAGTAATGATAAAATTAAATTAATATATAATAAAGGTAGGTATTAAATTAAATGATTTTTATTGGAGAATACAATGAATTAAAAGTAGACAGAAAGGTGGAATTTGGATATTACCTTATAGATGGAGAAGGTAATGATGTTCTTATTCCAAATGGCTCTTTAAATGGAAAAGAAATAAAAGAAGGAGAAAAGATAGAAGTATTTGTATATAGAGATAGCAAAGATAGACCAATAGCTACATTAAAAAAACCATTAATAACTTTAGGAGAAGTAGCCTATTTAGAAATTGTAGGACAAAGTTCCTTTGGAGCTTTTGCTGATATAGGACTTGAAAGAGATATTTTTATACCACTAAAGGAACAAAAGTTTAAACTTTTAAAAGGAAAGAAATATCTTTTATATGCATATCTTGATAAAACAAATAGATTAGCAGCTACAACTTATGTGGATTCATATATACCTGTTGGAGAAGGATATTCAGTTGGACAGGAAGTTTCTGCAATTGCTTATGGACTAGGTGGAGAAAAAACAATAAGAGTTGCAATAGATGGAAAATATCAAGGAATAATTTTAGGAAATGAGCATTATGAAAATATATATCCTGGAGATGTTTTAAATGTAAGGGTTAAAAGAGTATATGAAGATGGTGTAATAGGAGTTACTCCAAGAAAAAGAAGATTAGAAGCAAGAGATGAATTAAAAGAAAAAATATTAGATTACTTAGAAGATAATAATGGCTTTATGCCTTTTAATGATAAGACACCAGCAGAGCTTATAAAAGAAACATTCCACACATCAAAAAATTACTTTAAAATGGCTTTAGGTGGACTTATGAAAGAAGGAAAAATAGAACAAAACTCTGAAGGAACAAAATTAAAAAAATAGTATAAAAGTACAGTTGACAAAGTATCTCAATTAGAGTATAGTATTCCTAGATAGGAACACTTAAATTGAGGTGCTTTTTTAATGGACTTAATAGAATTACTTATGAATTTTAATCTTACAAGACAGGAGGCCACTATATATTTATTGCTTTCTTCAGAAGGAGAGTTAAGTGGTTATGAGGTCTCAAAAAGAACAGGAATATCTCGTTCTAATACATATAATGCCTTAGCAAGCCTAGTGGATAAGGGTGCTGCATACATAATTGAAGGCAATGCTGTTTTATATACTCCAGTAAATGTAGAGGAATTTTGTAATAATAAAATAAGATTTTTAAAAAATGTAAAAGATGAAATTATTTTAAAACTTCCTCCTAAAAAAGAAGAAAGTTCAGGGTATATAACAATAAAAGGAGAAAAGCATATAATAGATAAGCTGGCAAATATGCTTATAGAAGCAAAAGAAAGAGTGTATTTATCCCTATCAATAAAAAGGCTTGAATTAGTAAAAAAGGAGCTTGAAACTTTAAAGAAGAGAGGAATAAAAATAGTTATAATAACAGACTATCCTTTTGAATTTGAAGGTGCTATAATATATCATTCAAGTAAAAAAGAAGAACAAATAAGACTTATTGCCGATTCAAAGCATGTGTTAACAGGGGAATTTAACTCTACATGCTTATATTCAAGTAATAACAATTTAGTTGAGCTTTTTAAAGAGTCTTTAACTAATGAGATAAAATTATTAGAAATAGATAAGGGGAGAAGATAAAAAATGCAAAAAAAACCATTTGTAACAAAGGAACAAGTTGAAGAAATTGTAAA
>ONGV01000229.1 GCA_900317445.1 uncultured Eubacteriales bacterium
AAAATTTCCAAAAGAATTAAAAGAACAGGAGCAAATAGGAAACTTTTTTAAACAACTTGATAATCTTATCTCCCTTCATCAGCGTAAGTTGGAGCATTTGCAAAAACAAAAGAAAGCATTACTACAACAGATGTTTATATAAGATTTATTGTTATACATACAAAACAAAGTATACATTAAGTATACATAGCATAATAAAATATTGTATTAAATGAAACTAGATGATATAATAAAAATATAGTAAATGTAATGTATACAAAACAAATGTTATACAATGTATACATATAAAAAGGAGAGGTCATCAATGGAAGAAAATAAAACAAAAATATCAACTTTAAGAGTAAATATAGGAGATGAAGAGAGCTTTAAGCAATATCTAAAAGACAATGGCTATACACAAGCAGAAGGCTTTAAGAACCTAGTAGCATTAATGGAGCTAGATAATGCAAAGGAACAGTTAAGCAACAGAGCAAAGGAAATAGACACTTTTAGAGATACAGTAAACAAGCTAATAGGGTTCTATATAAATTCATTAGAAGTAAATCAAGTAGCAGAGGAAAGGATAAGGGAAGAGGTTAAGAAGGAGCTTAGCACCAAAGACAATATTATAAGCAATTTGCAGGAGCAGTTGCAGGAGCAAAAGGAAAAAATAGAGGAAATAAAGGCAGAAAGTAAAGAAATATCAAATAATAATAAGGCTTTAGCTTCTGAAAAAGAAAAGGCTTTTGAAGATATTAAAGCTAAAGAAAAGGAAAATGAAACACTTGCAGGTAATAACAAAATGTTACAAGAGCAGGTTATAACCTTAAATGGCATAATAACAGAATATAAGGACTTAAAGGAATTAAATATTAAACTAGAAGCAGAAAATAAAGAGCTTAAAGGAACTCATCAGAGCTTTAAGAATGAATTGGAGCAGTTAAATAATAAATTAATTAATGCTGATGATATGCTTAAATTCTATAAAGAGCAAGTAGCAGAATTAAAAGCAGAAGTAAAAGAGCTAAATAAGAGCATTATAGATAAAGAAAATACTTATAAAGCAGAAATAAAAGCATTAGAAGAAAAAAATATTAAAGAATTGGATAAAGTTAAAGAAGAGCTTCAAGAAAAATTAAATAGTAAGCATGAAGTGGAGCTTGGGAAAAAGGATATAGAAATAGATAAATTAAAAAATATGGTTAACCAATTACAAGATAAACTAAAAGAAAAGAATAATATTAAAAAGTAAAAACGATTATTTAAAATGCTATCTAATAGTTTAATATCGAAAATATCGAAAAAATAATTATCAATAAAAAAAGTTGAAAAAATCGAAAAAATACATTATAATTGTTTTGTCTCGAGATAAAATTAAAAAGTAGGTAGGTAGATATTATGAAATGTGTAGCTTTAAAAATAAAAAATGGAGTGGCTCAATCAGGAGCTGATATTATAAACATTCATTACAAAAAAGAAAAAGAAGCTGGAAAAGTATATTACAGCACAAATGTTCCTTTTGATTCAAAAAGAGAAATGGAAAAAATCTTATTCTATTTTAATTATCGAGGTATTCTCAAATATGTTTTAGCTGATATTATAAAATGTAAATTTAATAAAATCCCATTTACCCCAAATGATGATTGTAAGTATTCTCCAACTCAATATCAAAATATTGATAAAAAAAGCTGGTTCTTGATAGAAAATATGCGAGAGGTAGGTGCAGATTTCATAAATTATTGCGTTGTAGAATACTCTAATAAAGGTGATGAAAAGTTATTAGATGTTATAAATTCCAAAACAGGCAGTAGAATAAATAGGGTTTATTTTAATAAACTTTCTGAAAATAAAAATGATGAAGATATTTTAATTAAATAATAAAAATAGTATTTTGCAAGCATTGACAATGTCCGTACACGTACGGACAAGTCGCTTGTTAGAGGGACACCCCTAATACCCCGTTTCTTTAAATTAAATAATCACCTCATTCAAGATTAAAAAGGGACTATGTCCCCTTTTTTTTCAGCCAAAGGCTGAACTAAAGCTCCATGCAATGGCGAACGGGCAAATGATAGAATGTCATTTGTATAGTGAGTTATTAAATTGACATAATATATACTAATTGCTATACTGTTTGTATGGAAATTTCCAACATAATTTATAGATAAACTTGGGTCAATTTAATGAGATATGGGAGGATATTTCTAAAAATTATAGTTTGCATTAGATAAAGATTTTCATTAAAAAAGAAAAAAATAAGGAAGTTTACTTCCGTATCAGCAGGAGGGAAAATTAACTAAAATGAGCTATTCAGTTTTTAGGGTTCAAGGAATAAAAACAACAAAAGACCTTGTAGGCATTGGAAAGCATAATAAAGAGAGGGTAAGTAATACCAATCCCGATATAGATAGTCTAAAGAGTAAAGAAAATATTACTTTAATAGCTTGTGACGGAACTTTCAATCAAAAATTCAATGATATTACTAAGGAAATGAGAGCAGAGCATGAAGAAAGAATGAAAAATATGAGAGCTGATAGAGTGAAATCCTTTGATAGATATGTAAATGACGCTAAAAATGATATTGCTTTTGAAATGCTTTTTACAAGTGATGAAGCCTTTTTTAAGGATATGACTAGAAATGATATTATTAAATGGGCGAAAACTACCATAGAATTTGTTAAAAAAGATATAGGAATAGACCCAAAGAACATTATTCATGCAGTAGTGCATATGGACGAAAAAACTCCACACCTTCATATTGTTGCAGTACCTATGGTAAAGGCTTATGATGGTCGAAGGAAAAAAACAACACTTCAAATCAATCGTTCTAAATATATACAAGGGGGAATTCACCTTTCTAAGCTTCAAGATTGCTACAATAAGCGTATGAATGATAATGGCTTTAATCTTGAAAGAGGAGAAAAAGGCAGTAATAAGAAGCATACTGAAACTATTGAATATAAGCAGGAGCTATTAAAAGAGCTTAAAAATGAGATAAGAAAGGATAAAATAATCCTAAAAAGATATAAAGAAACAATAAAAGATGTAACTCTAAGCGAGATTGAAGTAAAAGCAATAAAGGGAAAAAAGAGCTTCATAGGTGACAATATAACAATAAAAAATGAGGATTTTACTAAGCTTAAAGACCTTGCAGGTGAAGGAGCATATGCAAAAATAGAGGTAAAGAAATTAAATACTGAACTAGAAAAAAAGAAGAAAAAAGTTGCAGAATTAGAAGAAAAGATTGAAGAATATCAAGAGAAAATATCTGTTTATAGTAAAAATAATAAAGAGCTAAGTAAAAAAATGAAGGAGACTAAAGTTGCATTTAAAGTATTAAGAGATGTTGTTTATGAGAATAATTTAGGAGATATAGCAAACAAAAGACTTGATGAAGAACTTAAAGAGATTAAAGAGCTTGAGAAAAAGAAGCTTAAAGAAAAATTAAATGCAACAACAAGCCTTAATGAAAAGGCTAAAATTATTAAGCAGTTAAAGGCATTGGAAGAAAATAATAAGGAAAAAAAGAAGAAAAATATTGAACATGAAAAGTAAAAAACATAAATATTTGCAGAATGTGGAATAAGACTTTATAATTATAGTAACCGAAGGGGGTGTGAAATGGAAAATTTAGCAGAAAAAATAGAAAATATTGATTATTTAAATTCTCTGCATGGAAACTCACAAGGCTGGATAACTAGGGCTGAAATAAGCGAAGAAGAAGGGTTTAAACAATGGCATTATAGGTTTAAAGAGCTTATAAAACAAGATTTAAACGGAAAAGACATATATATAAGCATGAATACCTTTTATAAAACATATAGGCGTATAGATTGCCTAAAGGAGCTTAGGGCTTGTTATATAGACCTAGATATATACAATACAAAGTTTACTAAAGAGCAGGTAATAATGAACCTTGAGGAAAATTATTATAATCAAAGTATTCCAATACCTAATTTTGTTATGGATAGTGGAAGAGGATTATATCTAATATGGCTTATAAATACAGTACCAAGCAAGGCATTACCACTATGGAAGGCAATAGAAGAGTATTTATATAAAGAGCTAAAAGACTTTGGAGCAGATAGAAAAGCACTAGACCCAACAAGAATATTAAGAGTAGAGGGAAGCATAAACAGTAAATCAAATACAATGGTTAAGATACTTGATGAAAATGATTATATATATGACCTTAGAGAAATACAGAAAAATTTTCTTCCAGAGCTTCAACCAAGTAAGAATAAAAAAGGCAGACCAAAGAAAACTGTATATATCCATAGAGAAAGAAGCCTTTATCAAGCAAGACTAAATGACCTAATAACAATATGTGAATTAAGAGAATATGACCTAAGAGGACATAGAGAGCTTATATTATTCTTGTATAGATATTATCTATGCTACTTTACAGAAGATACAGAGAAAGCCTTACAAGACACTTTAGAGCTTAATAGTGAGTTTATAGCACCTTTAAGAGAAAAAGAGGTTATAAGTGCAACAAGAAGTGCAGAAAGAGTATATTTAAAGCAGGACAAACAGTATAAATATAAAAATGAAACACTAATAGAGTTATTGGACATAACAGAGCAGGAGCAGATGAAACTATCAATTATCTTTAGTAAAGAGGAATACAAAAGAAGAGATAGAGAATATCAAAAGAAAAAGTATCAAGAAAAGCTTAAAACAGAAGGAAAGTTAACAGAAAAAGAAAAAATATCACAAAGAAGGGAAAAAGTAAAAGACCTTCTCGCAAAAGGTCTTAAACAAAAAGATATATGCTTGACATTGGATATATCTAAAGATACCTATATTTGTGATAGAAAATATCTTAAAGAACAAGGGTTAATATAACCCTTGTTTTTATTTGGGTACATATATTATAACACATAATATATTATGTGTCAGTTATTTTTTATAACTACATATTGCGAAAAACAGGTAGGAAATTTTCTCGGCTTGTATTATAGGGTTACGTAGTAACCTGTATCTAAATTTTACAGAAGAACCTACCCTATTCTATAAAAGAAAGGACTAAGGGTTTATTTTTTGAATTTTTTGTTTATATAGATAGTCGATAAATTATTGTTATAATAGGGGTAGATTATTGGGCTATATGGTGGTGAGAGTATGGTAGAATGGAAGAAATTAAGTGGAAGTATTAATTATTATATAAGGAATGTATGGAAAGAAGAACTTTTAAAGAGTAATGAGGACTTGCTGGAGGACTATTTAAAGGATATGGAAGGAGAAGAAGCAGGAGAATATGAATATTTAGATAAGCAGAGCTATGAATGGATAAAGCTAACTGATGAAGAAGTAAAAAAGATAAAATCAGCATTTCTTGAGAGAATAGAGAAAAAGAAAGTTAAATATGCTGATGAAATAGAAGAAATAAGAATAAAAAAAGAACAAGATGATAAAGAGCTTGAGGAAAGAAGAAAGAATTTTAAAGTCATTAATCTTGATAAATGGAATAATTGAATAAAAAATAAGACTAAATAAGGTTAAATAAAGCTAAGTAAGGCTAAGAGAACTCTAATGTATATCTCTTAAAGTTCTCTTAGAACTAAAAAAAGTATTGGTGATGAAGAGGGGAGAGCGTAGAGCTTCACCAACTTAATCAAAGAAAAAGAAAAGGAATATTAAAATTAAAAGGTTTTAATAAGTTTAAAATTTAATTATCTTGACAAATAGCAAAAAAAATATAATATTAATATTAAAAAAATACTCTAAGCGTGATTATAGTAAAGGGGGATTAAAAATGAAAGAAATATTAGTATGTGAAAAAGAATTAAAGGAGCTTATAGGTGAAGATAAGAAAACTTGGACTAGATTTTATGTACTTATGAAAAAAATTGAAGAGGAAGAACTATATAAAGAACTAGGTTTAAAGAGTTTTACTGCATGGGTTAAAGATTTTTCAATGAAAAATAAGATACATGAGAGTGTTCTTTGGAATAGAAAAAAAGCAGGTAGAGTTTATGAAAATTACCAAAGAGTTAAAGAGGAGCAGGGAGTTAATATTGTACCTATTGAACAAGCTGAGATAGGAGTGGATAGCTTAGTTTTATTAGACAAAATAACAAGTAAAAATAAAGAATTAGGAGCAGAACTAGCTGATAAAGCAATTAATAAAGAAATAACTAGAGAAGATTTAAGAACGGCTTATAAAGTAATTAGAGGGGATATTTCATCATCAAAACAAAAAAAGCATGATAATTCAAAAGAAACTAATCAAATTGATAAAGATACCTTAGAAAATTTAGAAAATAATAATAGTGATAATGATGATATTGATATTGAAGAGGAAATAAAAGAGAATGTGACTGCAACAAAGATAGTAAATGCCATGAGTGAGCCTTCATGGTTGGGAGTTGCAAAGGAAAAGAAATACTTTGCAGGAGCATACGAAAGGGATAAGTATAAAGCACTTACTGAATTTCCAGTTTATACTGGCACAACGAAGCATAGCAGAAGAATTGATGTACTAATAGCAGAAAATTTAAGAGTTGAAAATCATTATTCTTTAAATTTGCATGGAATAGAAATAAAGGTATCAAAAAGTGACTTTGAAAAAGATAAAAAATATACTGAATATGCTGATTATGTTAATTTTCTTTGGATAGCAATTCCGAAAAATCTTATTGAATGTGTAGAGAATAATACTCCAGCAGATGTTGGAATAGTATATTTTGAAAAAGATAAAATGCACATATATAGAGAAGCAAAAAGATTAAATCCAGTATTAATAAAGGATAGTTTAACAACATTGAGTTTAAGACTAATTTAAAATCATTCTTGATGATGAAAATGATAAAAAACTAAAAAAATAAATATGTAATGTATACAAAACAAAAGTTATAATATATATACATATAAAAATAACTATCATTAAAAGATATTATGATATAATAAAACAAAAGGAGGCAATGCTATGTATAGAACAATTATAGATATTAAAAAGAGTGTAAATAATAATAAACTTTCAGAAATTCGTGATATTTGTATTTCTGCTTATAATAATAGAATTGGTATAATTAAAATAAAACAGCCTTCAGAACGTCGCTTTATTTTTGAAGGTCAAGAAAAAGATTATGAATGTTTACAATTAGGTTTTTTAACACTTGAAGATTCCCCTTTATTTATAGAAAATGTAGAATCGTGGAAATGGGAAGATGAAGATCCAGATGAAAGTTGTGATTTATTAGATATTTCTTTACGATATAGGGTATAAAGCATAGAAGAAGTAGAAAATAAATTGCTTTTGAAATTGATACAACAATGTTAAAGGCATATTAGCCTTCAAAAAGTTAGAATAATGATTATGAAAATATTATGGCAACATTATTTAATTTTTAATATAATATAAATATAGCAAATATCATTCAAGGAGAGCCAATGCCATTAAGTTTGGAACTTTAATTCAAGGAGAGCCAATGCCAATAAGTTTGGAACTGGATATTTGTTAATATATAAAGCAAATGAAATAAAAATTCATTTGCTTTAATTTTTTAGTTATGTGACTATTATTTAAGACATAAATAAAGCTAAATAAAATTTATGGTATAATAAAAATAAGAGAATGTAACAAAGACTAATTATTATGATATAGCAAATTTAAGAAAGGTAAAGTAGTAAATTAATTAAAAACTATACTAATTATGCAATATAGTCACGCTTAGAGTAATTTTAGTTATGGTGGGTGGAATATAGGATATGGCAACAAATATTGAAAAAATAAAGAGCTTGAAGCAACTGGCAGATGAATATTATATAATACCAAAAGATGAAGAGTTTATAAAAGAGAATAGTATAGATATAGATAAAGATATTTTAGATAATACCTACTTAGTTAAAAGAGGTATTAAAAATAAAAAGCTTACTGATGAACAAATGCAGGAAATAAAAAATAGTAAAGAAACCAATAGAGCTTTGGCAAAAAAATATAATGTTAGTGCTTCAACTATATGTAATGTTAGAAATAAATATTAAAATAAGACTTTTTTTAAGTCTTAATTTTTTTCAATATCTTGTTCAATTTGTATCAAAGTGTTTGACAATGAAAGTTTAATTTGATACAATTTGTTCAAAGATATGTCTAATATATGTTTAATGTATATACATTAGAGGTATCTTTGAAGCAAAAAAAGTGTCGGTGATGAAGAGGGGAGAGCATGGAGCTTTATCCAAAATCATCACGGATAAAAAAATAATAAAGGTGGGTGGAGCATATGGAAAAGTTTCGAGGAAGAAAAACAGAAATACAAGAGAAAAGTATAAAGCTTAATCTTAGTCAAAGAGAGTATGACAAGTTAAAGGAATTGGCAAAGCATGAAGGTCTGAATATGAGTGCATATATAAGGCAGGTGGCAATACATAAAGCATACAATGAAATCTTTAATGTGTAATGTATACATAACAAACGTTATTATATGTATACATACATGAACTATAAAAGCAGGTGATGTCATGGAGCTAATGGAAATTAATATATTGCTATGGAAAATCTACTGTATATCAATGCTAAACACTATATTACTATTAGATTTATATTGCAGTAGCAGAATTAAGGAAATGGAGAAGCGAAGGAAAACATATAACTTGCTATCAATAAGCTATGAATTATATTTAACAGAGCAGGAAGAAGAAAAGTTAAGGCAGTTAATAAAGTTCTATAACGCAACTGACCCAAATTCCTTTATTAGAGAGCAGTTATTTAAGAAGGTGGCTTGATTAAATGGGAGAAGTTATTATTTTTTTGCTATTGGTGGTATTATATTTAATTTCTATACTGATAATAAAAAGTATAATTAAAGAATATCATAAGGAGCAGGAGAAAGACCAAGACTATTATTTAAGGCATAAATAAAGCTAAATAAAATTTTATGGTATAATAAAAATAAGAATTGGTGGAGTGTGATATAAGAATGGATAAAGAGATATTAGAGCTATTACAAGATATGCAAAATAATATAAATAAAAGATTTGATATTATTGAAGCAGGTCAAGAAGAATTAAAGGCAAGTCAAAAAGAAATAACCTTAAGACTTGATGAACTTTCAAAAGGAATTGGAAAGTTAGTAGCTGATGAAATTGGAGAAAGTATATCATCACTAAAAGAAGATATTACGAGTATTAAAGAAGATATGGAGAATGTAAAGGAAAGCTTAGGAACATTAGAGAATGTAACAATGACTAATTGCTATGATATAGCAAATTTAAGAAAGGTAAAGTAGTAAATTAATTAAAAAATATACCAATAAAAGCAGGTGATGAAAATGAGTAATGGAAAGAATGAAAGAGAACCATGGGAAAAAAAGATTATATATCCTCCTTTTGAAACAATAGAGGAACAAGAAAAAGCAGAAGAAAAAATAAGGCTAGAATGTGAAAAGGCAGAAGAAGAAAGAGAAAGAGAAGAATTAACAAATAAGCTTAATGAAAGTTTGAAAAAACTGGACTCATATGAGGAAGCAGAAAAAGAATGGCTAATAGAATTATTTATGGAACGAGGTATCTATCAATAACTTATATTAATTTAGAATTATAATATAATCTATTCGTGCTTAGAGTAAAACGGATTGAAAAAGCCTTAAAAATAGGACTTTTTTAATTCGTTTTTTTTCATCTAAATTCGTTTTTGGTGACTTTTTAGCAAACTTACCACTAAAAATTTAATTCTTAAAATATTTCCAAAAATAAAATGGCTTTGTTGAGCCATTTCTTTCTTATTAATGTCCTCCTATTCGCTAAATTAATCTTTAGCGAAATAATAGAAAGCTAATTAAATTTACTTAATTAGGTGATATTTGATATTGTATGTATAATTAAAAAAGAAAAATAAAAGCAAAATAAAAGCAGGAGATGAAAATATGAATGAAAAGAATGTGCCTAAAATAAGATTCCCAAAATTTACTGAACCTTGGGAAAAACGTAAGGTTTCTGAATTATTTAAAATAACAAGAGGTTATGTTCTTGCAACAACTGAAACTGATGAAAAAAGGAGTAATGAAAAGCCTTATCCCGTTTATTCATCACAGACAAAAAATAATGGGTTAATGGGTTATTATAGTGACTATTTATATGAAAATGCAATAACATGGACAACTGATGGTGCTAATGCAGGAACGGTGAATTATAGACCAGAAAAGTTTTATTGTACTAATGTTTGTGGGGTTTTATTGTCTGATGAAGGTTATGCAAATAAGATGGTTGCAGAGGCATTAAATTTAATATCATGGAAATATGTTTCAAAAGTTGGTAATCCAAAACTAATGAATAATGTTATGTCGGAAATTGAAATATATTTACCAAATACTCTTGAAGAACAGGAGCAGATAGGAAACTTTTTTAAAAAACTTGATAATCTTATTAGCCTTCATCAACAAAAGTTAGAACATTTAAAGAAGAAAAAGAAAGGATTATTACAAAAGATGTTTCCTAAAGCAGGAGCTAAAGTTCCAGAGATACGTTTTCCCGAATTTACTGGCGATTGGGAACAGCGTAAGTTGAAAGAGGTATTTATATCCTTGCAAAATAATACCTTATCAAGAGCAGAATTAAGTGATAAAGAAGGTATTGCAAAGAATGTGCATTATGGAGATATTTTGATTAAATTTGGAGAATGTCTTGATATAAAAAAATACACTTTACCATTAATTACAGAAGAATCGATTATAGTAAAATATAAATCATCATTTTTACAAAATGGAGATATTATAGTTGCTGATACAGCAGAAGATGAAACAGTAGGAAAATGTAGTGAAATAGTGGGATTGGAAGATGAAATAGTATTGTCAGGATTGCATACAATAGCATATCGTCCAATGTTTAGATTTGCTTCTGGTTATCTTGGGTATTATATGAATTCTAATTTGTATCATAATCAACTTTTGCCACTCATACAAGGCATAAAAGTGAGTTCAATATCAAAATCTGCTATGCAAGATACAATCATTATGTATCCTAAATTAATAGATGAACAAGCCAAAATTGGAGAGCTTTTTAAACAACTTGATAATCTTATCTCCCTTCATCAGCGT
>ONGV01000227.1 GCA_900317445.1 uncultured Eubacteriales bacterium
GCATTATTAGCAGTTCAATTAGTACATGATAGAAAAGCTGATATGGTAATGAAGGGATTAGTAGATACAGCTACTTTCTTAAGAAGTGTATTAAATAAGGAAGTTGGATTAAGAACTGGAAAGACTATGTCTCATGTAGCAGTATTTGAAATAGAAGGATTTGATAGATTAATATTCTTAACAGATGCAGCCTTCAATACATATCCAGATTTAAAGGCTAAGGTTCAAATTATAGAAAACTCAGTATATGTAGCTCATGCTTGTGGATTAGAATGTCCAAAGGTAGCAGCAGTAGGCGCAGTTGAAGTTGTAAATCCTGATATGCCTGCTACAGTAGATGCAGCATTATTAGCTAAGATGAGCGATAGAGGACAAATAAAAGGTTGTGTAGTAGATGGACCTCTTGCATTAGATAATGCTTGGTCAGAAGAAGCTGCTCATCATAAGGGAGTTAAAGGAGAAGTTGCAGGAAAGGCAGATATAATAATGTTACCAAACATAGAAACAGGAAATGTTATGTATAAAACTTTAACTTATGCATCAAATTCAAGAAATGGTGGATTATTAGTAGGAACATCTGCTCCAGTTATCTTAACTTCAAGAGCAGATAGCTTTGAAACAAAGGTAAACTCAATCGCTCTTGCAGCTGTAGTTGCAGAAGCAGGTAAATAATAAATTTTTGGAGGGCTAGTTAAATGGCATATAAATTATTAATTATAAATCCAGGTTCAACATCAACTAAAATTGGTGTGTTTGAAGATGAAAAAGAATTATTTGAAGAAACTTTAAGACATACAAATGAAGAATTAAAGCAATATGATACAATATTTGACCAATTCCAATTTAGAAAAGACGTAATATTAAATGTTCTTAAAGAAAAGAATTTTGATATAAAGACTTTAAGTGCTGTTGTTGGAAGAGGTGGAATGCTTAAGCCAATCGAAGGTGGTACTTATGCAGTTAATGATGCTATGTTAGAAGACTTAAAAGTAGGAGTACAAGGTCCTCATGCATCAAATTTAGGAGGAATTTTAGCAAAGTCAATTGGAGATGAAGTAGGAGTTCCTTCATATATAGTTGACCCAGTTGTTACTGATGAATTAGCAGATGTAGCTAGAATGTCAGGAACACCAGATATTCCAAGAGTAAGTAAGTTCCATGCTTTAAATCAAAAAGCTGTTGCTAAGAGATATGGAAAAGAATCTGGAAAAGGATATGAAAACTTAAATTTAGTAGTTGTTCACATGGGTGGAGGAGTTTCAGTTGGAGCTCATAATCACGGAAAAGTTGTAGATGTAAACAACGCTTTAGATGGAGATGGTCCATTTTCACCAGAAAGAGCAGGTTCAGTACCAGCTGGTGATTTAATAAAGTTATGCTTTAGTGGAAAATATACTGAAGCAGAAGTTTACAGCAAGATAGTTGGAAAAGGTGGATTTGTTGCTTACCTAAACACTAATGATGTTAAGGGAACAATAGATAAGATGGAAGAAGGAGACAAGGCTTGCACAGAAGTTTACAATGCATTTGTTTACCAAATAGCTAAGGCTGTAGGAGAAATGTCAGCTGCATTATCAGGAAAGGTTGACCAAATAATCTTAACTGGAGGAGTTGCATACTCACCAGTACTTGTACCAGATTTAAAATCAAGAATTGATTGGATAGCACCAGTAACTGTATATCCAGGAGAAGATGAATTATTAGCTTTAGCACAAGGAGCTATAAGAGTTCTTAATGGAGAAGAAGAAGCTAAAGTTTATTAATCTAAAAAATAAATAAATTTTTTATGGCTGTTGTACTTTTTTAGTACCTCAGCCTATTTTTTTCTTAAAGTAGCTTTGCTCTCTTTAACTTATTAAAGTTGTACATTGTTAAAGTTTTATGTATAATAAAGATATATTCATTTAAGGAGTGTAAGATATGGATAAAATAGATTCAAAGATACAAAGTAAAGATATGGATTTGTTTTGTAATGCAATTCTTCAATTAAAAAACATGGAAGAATGTTATAAATTTTTTGAAGATGTTGCAACAATTAATGAGATTAAAGCATTAGCACAAAGAATGCATGTTGCAAAGTTATTAAGTGAAAAGAAAACCTATGCAGAAATTTCTGAAATAACAAGAGCTAGTACAGCTACTATAAGCAGAGTAAATAGATGTCTTAATTATGGTAGTGATGGTTACAATATTGTATTAAATAGGTTAAAGGATAAATAGTTGTCAAGAATAAATGTAAGGATTATACTTATATTTGTAAGTATATTTTTATTAGGAGAGAGGAAAATTATGGGTAGAATGTTTGGAACAGATGGAGTTAGAGGTGTAGCAAATAAGGAACTAACTTCCCAAATGGCATATAACCTTGGAAGAGCAGGTGCATATGTATTAACTGAAGGAGCACATAAACCAAAAATATTAGTAGGAAAAGATACTAGAATTTCAGGTGATATGCTTGAAGCAGCATTAGTAGCAGGAATATTATCAGTTGGAGCAGAGGCAATTATTTTAGGAGTAATTCCAACACCAGCAGTAGCACATTTAACAAGAAAATACGGAGCTGATGCAGGAGTAATGATTTCAGCATCTCATAATCCAGTAGAATACAATGGAATTAAATTTTTTGATAATAAAGGGTATAAGCTTCCGGATGAACTAGAAGATGAAATTCAAAGAGTAATAGAAAGTGGATTTGAAGGAGTTCCAAGTCCAGTAGGAGCAAATATAGGAAGTTCTCAAGTTGAAGTTGGAGCATTAGATGATTATATAGATTTTGCAAAAGAAACTATTGCTGTTAATTTAAAAGGATTAAAAGTAGCATTAGATTGTGCAAATGGGGCAGTGTATAAAGCTGCTGTAAGAGCTTTTAGAGAGCTTGGAGCAGAAGTTTATATAATAAATGATAATCCAGATGGAACAAATATTAATGAAAAATGTGGTTCAACACATCCAGAAGAATTAATGGATTATGTTGTAAGAAAAGGATGTCAAGTAGGATTTGCATTTGATGGAGATGCAGATAGATGTTTAGCAGTAGATGAGAAAGGAAACTTGGTAAACGGAGATTTTATATTAGCTCTTTGTGGAAAACATCTAAAAGAAATTAATAGACTTAAAGATGATACTGTTGTTGTTACAGTAATGAGTAATTTAGGACTTGATATAGCCTTTAAAGAAATGGGAATAAATTGTTTAAAGACTAAGGTTGGAGATAGATATGTTCTTGAAGAAATGATAAAAGGAAATTATGTTCTTGGTGGAGAACAATCAGGACATATTATATTCTCAAAATATAATTCAACAGGAGATGGATTAGTTACTGCTTTACAAATTGCATCAATTGTAAAGAAAAATACAAAACCATTAAGTGAATTATGTTCAATAATGAAGGAATTACCACAGGTTTTAGTTAATGCAGTAGTTCCAAATGAAAAGAAGAATATATATTTAGAAGATAAAGAAATTGTTGATGAAATACACAGAATAGAAAGTATTTTAGATGGAAGAGGAAGAGTTCTTATAAGACCTTCTGGAACAGAGCCATTAGTAAGAGTAATGCTTGAAGGAGAAAATCAAGAAGAAATAGATAAACTTGCACATAACCTTGCTAATATGATTTTAGAAAAAGTAAAATAGTTTATATTTGTTACAATCTTAGGTTCATTATTTTATGAAGCAATAGCTTAAAGCCATAGGTAAAGAAAGCTAAAAAAATAAGAACCTAAGATTTTTTTATAAGATGTGGATAACTTGATAATATAATAAATTAAAACTTTTTTATTTAAGATTTACATAAATAAAAAGTGCAATAATTATTTGTAAAATTAAAATAGCTGGAATTCCATATTTAAATTTAGCATGTTTAGTCTTATGTCTAAAAGTATTCATTCCAAGAAGAGCTCCAATGCTTCCACCTAAAATAGCAGACATAATAAGAGTATTTTCTTTTATTCTCCATTTATTTTTTTTAGCTTTTTGTTTGTCTATATACATTAAACAAAAGGCAATAATATTAATAATAAGTAAATAAAATAAAAAGTATTCCATATAAATAGCCTCCAAATAAAATTATTATATCATAAAAATTAATGAAGAAAGTTTAACAACTTCGTAAAATTATCAAATAATATTGACAAATAAATTTATTGAGAGTAAAATCTTAACAAACACATAAAAATAAAATAACATCCCACTTCTTGTGATGTATATCAATAAGGGTGGGATTTTTTATTCTATAATTAATTATATTTAGTATTGTAATATTTATAGTTAATAATAAAGATTTAATGTAATGGGAGGAAATATTTTATGAAAGAAAGATATGTATTATCAGTTTTAGCAAAAAACTCATCTGGAGTTTTAAGCAGAGTTGCAGGTATGTTTTCAAGAAGAGGTTTTAACATTGATAGTTTAACAGCAGGAAGAACTGAAACTGATGGAATATCAAGAATGACAATTACTTTAGTTGGAGATAATGATGACCTAGAACAAGTAAAAAAACAACTTAACAAACTTGAAGATGTTATAAAAGTAATGGTTCTTAAACCAAGTGAATCTGTTTATAGAGAATTAGTACTTATAAAAGTAAAGGCACCAGAAGATAAGAGAGCAGCAATAAGTGGTATAGCTCAAGTATTTAGAGGAAAAATAGTAGATATTTCTTCAGATACACTAACAATTGAGGTTACAGGTGATGAAAATAAAATTGCAGCAATAATAAATCTTTTAGATGAATATGGTGTTGAAGAATTAGTAAGAACAGGATTAACAGCACTTCAAAGAGGAAATCAAATAATAAGCAAGTATAATAAGTGTTTTGAGGAATTAAAATAAAGCCTAAACTTGCTAGGAGGTGTTTTTTTTGGAACAAAGAAGTATAAGTATTTTTGATTCCACTTTAAGAGATGGAGCTCAAGGGCAAGGAATATCATTTTCTTTACAAGATAAAATAAAGATAGTTAAAGTGTTAGATGATATGGGAATAACATATATTGAAGCTGGAAATCCAGGTTCTAATCCTAAGGATATGGAATTTTTTAAACAAATAAAAAATGTAGAATTAAAAAATTCTAAAATAGCAGCTTTTGGTTCTACTAGAAGACCTAAAATAAAAGTAGAAGAAGATAAAAACTTAAAAAATTTATTATTAGCAGATACAAAGGTAACTGTAATCTTTGGAAAGTCATGGGATTTTCAAGTAACAGACATATTAAAGACAACATTAGAAGAAAATTTACATATGATTAAGGATACAATAAAGTATTTATATGATAAAGAAAAAGAAGTAATATTTGATGCAGAACATTTTTTTGATGGTTATAAAGAAAATAGAGATTATGCTATTGAAACAATAAAAGTTGCAGAGGAAGCTGGAGCTTCTACTATAGTCTTATGTGATACTAATGGAGGAACTCTTCCAAATGAAATTGAACACATTGTAAAAGATGTTTGTGAAAATGTAAAATGTAAAATAGGAATACATTGTCATGATGATATAGGAATGGCAGTAGCTAATTCTGTTATTGCAGTACAAGCTGGGGCAAACCATGTACAAGGTACATTTATAGGTCTTGGAGAAAGATGTGGAAATGCAAACTTAAGTGCAATAATTCCAACTTTAATGTTAAAGAGTGGATATAATGTTATTGATGAAGAAAATCTTACTAAACTTACTATGGTAGCTAGATTTATTGCAGAAATATCAAATATAGTATTAAAAGATGAAACTCCTTATGTAGGAGGTGCTGCTTTTGCTCATAAAGGAGGTATGCATATAGATGCAGTTTGTAAAAAACCAAAATCTTATGAGCATATAATTCCTGAAAAGGTAGGAAATAAAAGAAGATTCTTAATATCTGAAGTAAGTGGAAAAAGTACAATATACTCACAAGTGAAAAAAATATTTCCTAACATATCAAAAGACAGTGAAGAAATTCAAAAAATTACTGACAAATTAAAAGAACTTGAATATGAAGGATATCAATTTGAAGGAGCAGAAGGTACTGTAGAGCTTGTAATAAGAAAAATTATAGGTAAATATAGACCATTCTTTCATTTAAAACACTTTAAAGTATTTGCAGAGCAATATTCTGAGGAAAGAGACCATACTTCATCCGTTATGATAAATATAACTGTTGATGAAAAAGAACAAATTACAGCAGCAGAAGGGGATGGCCCTGTAAATGCCTTAGATAAAGCTTTAAGAAAGGCTTTAGAAGTATTTTATCCTCAATTAAAAGATGTAAGACTTGTAGATTATAAAGTTAGAGTTTTAGATTCTGAAAGTGCCACAAAAGCAAAGGTTAGAGTATTAATAGAATCTACAGATGGGGTTGAAAATTGGAGTACAGTTGGAGTATCTAGAGACGTTATTCAAGCAAGTTGGATAGCTTTAGTAGATTCAATAGAATATAAATTATTAAAAGATATAGAAAAGAAGGTAAGAACATATTTTTAGGGAGATGATTATTAAATGTTGTTAACAGGATCAGAAATATTAATCAAGACATTGCTTGATGAAGGGGTAGATACAATATTTGGTTATCCAGGTGGAGCAGTATTAAATATATATGATGAACTATATAAATATTCAGATAAAATTCATCATGTATTAACTTGTCACGAACAAGCAGCTGCTCATGCAGCAGATGGATATGCAAGAGCTACTGGAAAAGTTGGAGTATGTTTAGCTACATCAGGACCAGGAGCAACTAATTTAGTAACAGGAATTGCGACAGCATATATGGATTCAATTCCTATGGTTGCTATTACAGGAAATGTTGCTGTTCCTTTATTAGGAAAAGATAGTTTCCAAGAAGTTGATATTGCAGGAATAACTATGCCTATTACAAAACATAATTATATAGTTAAAGATGTTAAAGATCTTCAAAAGGTTATTAGAGAAGCCTTCCATATAGCACAATCTGGAAGACCAGGTCCAGTTTTAATTGACATTCCTAAGGATGTAACAGCAAATAAAGCAGAATATGAAAAGCTTGCTCCAATTCCAATAGAAAAGAAAATAAGATATATAAAGGATGAAGCTTTAAATAAAGTTTTAGATTTAATAAAAGATTCTAAACGTCCATTTATATATGCAGGTGGTGGAATAATAGCAGCGGATGCTTCAGAAGAATTAGTAAAATTTGCAGAAAAAATAGGAGCACCTGTTTCTAATACTCTTATGGGAAAAGGAAATATAGATAGTAATCATCCTCTTTATACAGGAATGATTGGAATGCATGGAACAAAGGCATCAAATATTGCAGCAACTAAATGTGATTTATTTATTGCA
>ONGV01000343.1 GCA_900317445.1 uncultured Eubacteriales bacterium
AGATGGCTTTCTTCAAGTTCTGGTCTTGCATACCATTTTTTTCTTAATCTCATTGTCATCCTCCTTATGTTAGTAAAAATATTATATCACAAAATAAGGTTATCTCCATAAGAAGACAACCTTTTATTTTAGAAAATATAGTTATTTATTTGTACTTTTCAAATGTTTTATCTTTAAAACTGAATCTTTTAAGCTACACACTATTGAATCATTCATTGCAACAAATTTTCCTTCATACTCTACAACTTCATTTGTTGTTAAGTTAGTAACCTTTCCTTCAAGCTTATTATTTACTAAGATATCTCCTGAACCTGAATTATCTCCTTTAACTATGTATAAATCACTTATTTCTTTTGGTTCTGGTAAAGTTATCTTTTGCCATTCCTGAGTTGAAACCTTATCTTCTCCATAAATTATTTCAGTTACTTTATCTTCTGCATTTTTTATTCCTGCAAATATAACTCCATTATTAGTTAAGCCTAATATTGTTGTTTTAGCTGGATTTTCAAAGTCAATAACTGACATCTGGTCATTGCTATATCTATAATATTGTTGTTTAATTCTATCTTCATAAATTAATGCATCTTTAGCATAAAATACATTAATGCATCCTAATGAAGCAACCTTATTACTTAATTTCTCAATGTTATCGTTAATATCAATTCTATAAATAGTTGTATTATTTCCTCCTCTACTTACAGGAACATAAGTAACAGAAGATTTTGTAGAGTTTGCTATATTTTCAACTAACATTCCTTCTTTATAATTACATACTTCATGAACCTCTCTAGTTATATTAGATGAAGGATTGTGAGCTAATATATTAATAATTTCTTCTCCATCTTCATTATATTTTCTTTCAGCTATAAGAAGTATATTTTTATCAGTTTGCCAATCATAACATAATACTGAAATATTTTTTTCATCAAATATACCATATGAAGCTTTTCCTGTAGAAGTATTTATAACTTTTAATTTTCCATTAGACATATATGCTACGAATTTTCCATCATAAGAAAGTTCAAAGTTTTCTGCTTCATCAGGTATTTTAATTTCTGTAACCTTTTCAGGTTTTTCTTCTGGTTCTTCATTTCTATATGTAATTTGTGTAGTTTCAACAAAAACTACCTTTTCAAAATATAATAAGACCATAGATTGTAACATTAGAGAAAGCATTGCCCATACTACAAACCTTTTTAATATTTTCATTCTTGTACCTCTTTCTACTTAACTATTATAGCTGTTGGAAGTGGTCTTTCTCCATATACATATGTTGGATTATTTATAACCTCTCCATTATAATACATAGTTGTTGATTTTCCACCATCTAGTGGTATTGCTATCATACATCCTAAGTCTATCATAACATCTTGTGCTTCTGATAATGTTGCTGCAAGCTTATTATTGTATCTTGAATCTAATACTACTAAAACAATCTCTCCTTCAGCTTTTTGACCTATTAAGGTTCTTGATACCATACCATCTTCATCTACAACATTAAGCTTTTTCCCCCCTAATACTATAGGTGCTTTAAAACTAACAGCTTCTGCAGTTCCTCTAGCAAGTAATTCTTCTGCAGTATAATATCCTCCAAAAAGATATCCATTTTTATCTATAGCTGTTACATAAGATGCTTCTCCATTTAAATCATCATAAACAACTTCTCCATCACTTATTATTATTCCAGAAGGAGTTCCTCCATTTGCAGACCATTTTGAAGTATCTGCTTCATCTGTAAATGCTCCTCCATTTATTGCTGCAACAGCATTATTATTTTGTGCAATTACTGAAGTTTCCTCTCCAACTGGATTAGAAGTATTAAGAGTAGATGTATATCCAATTTTTACTCTAGTAGGGTCATTTATTATTAATGCATACCCTGTGTAATTATTACCATCAAAAGTTAGTTTTTCTATTCCTTCGTCATTTAATTTTTTTATTTGTACTAAAGATGTATCTATTTCATTTGGTATTTCTGCAAGTCCTCCTTCATTCTTATTACCAATTATTCCTTCTATTTGATTATCTGATAAGAATGAAGTTGCTAGCCATTGATAGTGCATAGAATTCATGGCTGTACCTACAAAAATCTTCCTTGAATTTTCAAATGGTCCATAATACAATACAAATAAACCTGTTAATGCTGTAAAAACAAATTCAAATACTATAAACCCCAAAAATAGTTTTATGCTAAATTTTCTTTTTTTACTACTTTTATTATTTTTTTTACTACTACTTCTATTATTTTTTTTATTACTTTGAGCTCTATTATTGGCAGTTAAATTTTCTTTGTTGTTAATTTCTCCCATCATCTACCTCACATTTTTATATTAATAGAAGGATTTTTCCTAGTTAACTTTTTTTATTATATAATTTATATATATTTATTTCAAGGAATGTGACATTATTTTAATTTTTTCTTTATAATTTTTTAAAGCTTTGTAATATTATATTTTACAATAAATTATATAATTTTGATAATTATATATAATTTGATATAAGAAACAATTTTATAAAATTCCTTTTGTCTAGTTAGTATTTACTTTTTAATTTTTAATTAGTATAATTTACTCATATATTTTATTACAGATATATACAATTTATCTTAAGGAGGTTTTATTTTGGAAGAAAAGAAAATGGGGTTTTTTAAGAAATTTTTAAACAGCTTGTTTAATTTTAAAGCCTATAACACATTTTTATCACAGACAACAGGAAAGGCAGTTTTATATATGCTTATATTATGTGCTCTTTTAGGCATTATAAATTGTACTTCATTTGCATCATATCTTAATTCATACTTGCCACCTTTTAAAGAAGAATTAGAGAAAAATGTTCCTGAATTTGAATTTAAAAATGGTAAACTCACTTTTGAAGGAGATATGCCAATAGTTATTAAAGATGAGGAAGCAGATATAATAGTTTATATTGATACAGAAAATCCTATTGATAATTCAGTTTTAGATAATTATTCTAATGCAGCTTTAATAACAAGTGACTCTATCACTCAAAAACAAGGTATACAGACCAGAACTGTAAATTTAAGTCCCTTAACTGATATGAAATTGGACAAAGATACTCTTATAAAAAGTATACCAGATAAAATTCCAGTGATTATTGCAATTATATTTTATATCTTCTTTGATTTATTCTATTTCTTAGGAAAACTTATAGGTGCTTTTATTATTTTAGGAATAGCAGGCACTATATTATCTAAAATTATGAAGAAGCCACTTAAATACTCCGAATCATTTAGATTAGGATTATATTCTTTAA
>ONGV01000226.1 GCA_900317445.1 uncultured Eubacteriales bacterium
CTTACTTTAGAACATATACTTTTATATTTTTCATATTGACTAAAAGAGTTAAAGCTAATGTGGTCACATATTTTTACTATTTCTTTTATGTCTTCTTCTTTAAAAGCTGGTGCATATACATGGTTTTCTTTATTCATCTCTTCTTTTCCAAGTCTAGCTTCATACAAGCCACTTGAAGTTGTTCCACTAATATATTTTTTTATAAGTGGATATTCATAATAACAAGAAAAGGCCTTTTGAGCTAATAATATTTTACAACCTGTATCTTTTTCTACATCTTGTAAGATTTCAAGATTTTTAATTAATTTACCCTCATCTATAACATAGCAAGGTGTTTTTAACTCATTTATCCTCATCTATTCAACCTCTACTGGATTTTCACATACAACCCAAGGAAGTCCCCACTTATTAAGTGCTTCCATAAATGGGTCTGGGTCAAATTCTTCAACATTAAATACGCCTTTTTTATTCCATACTCCATTAACAACTAGCATTGAACCTATCATTGCTGGTACTCCTGTGGTGTATGATATTGCCTGAGAGCCAACTTCTTTATAACATTCTTGATGGTCACATACATTGTATATATAAATGGTTTTTTCTTTTCCATCCTTTATTCCTTTAAATATACAACCTATGTTAGTTTTACCTACTGTTCTAGGGCCTAGTGATGCTGGGTCTGGTAATAATGCTTTTAAAAATTGAATTGGTACTATTTCTTTACCTTCAAAGTTAATTGGTGAGGTAGATAACATTCCTACATTTTCTAAACACTTCATATGTGTTAAGTAGCTTTGACCAAATGTCATAAAGAATCTTATTCTCTTTACTCCTGGTATGTTTTTAGCTAAAGATTCTATTTCCTCATGGTGAAGAAGGTACATATCCTTTTTACCTACTTCTGGGAAATCATATTCTCTTTTAATTTCCATTGGCTTAGTTTCAACCCAATGACCATTTTCCCAATATGAACCATTTGCTGATACTTCTCTAAGATTTATTTCAGGATTAAAGTTTGTAGCAAATGGATAACCATGGTCTCCACCATTACAGTCTAAAATATCTATGTAATGTATTTCATCAAAATAATGCTTTAAGGCATAAGCTGAAAAAACACTTGTTACTCCTGGGTCAAATCCACTTCCAAGTAATGCTGTAAGGTTTTTATTTTTAAATTTTTCTTGGTATTGCCATTGCCATGAGTAATCAAAATAAGCTGTAAATCCTTTTTCTTTACATCTTTTTTCATATACTTCTCTCCACTTAGGGTCATCAGTGTCTTCTGCTTCATAATTTGCAGTATCAATATAGTTAACTCCAGCTTCAAGACAAGCATCCATAATTGTTAAATCTTGATAAGGAAGCGCCACATTTAAAACAGCATCTGGCTTATATGAATTAATAAGTGTTACTAATTCCTCTACATTATCTGCATCAACTTTAGCTGTTGTAATATTTGTTTTTGTAGTTTTTTCAAGTTTTTCTTTTAGTGCATCACATTTAGATTTAGTACGACTAGCTATCATAATATCTGTAAATACCTCACTATTTTGACAACACTTATTAATTGCTACTGAAGCAACTCCACCACAACCTATAATCATTAATTTACTCATTTTTCTTTTCCTCCTCTTCTTCTAATAAATCTTCTACATATTTTGGAAGCATAAATGCCCCTCTATGTAAATTAGTTGTATAATACCAGGTTTTTATTCCTCTTTCTTTCCATCTCTTTGCATCTAAATCATTAAGTGGATGATATTTTTTAGAAGCAAAGCCAAATAGCCAATAACCTGATGGACATGTAGGAATATGTGCTTGATAAACTCTGCTTATTGGGAAAGAGCGATATGCCTTTTTGTGCATTTGTCTGCAAGCTTCTTCATCCTCATCATAAAAAGGACTTCCATGTTGATATACCATGATTCCATCATCTTTAAGGGCTTTATAACAACTTCCATAAAATTCTTTTGTAAATAACCCTTCTGTATGTCCAAATGGGTCTGTGCTATCATTTATTATTAAATCATATTCATTTTTCTTATTACGTAAAAACCTTAACCCATCTTCATAATAAACATTAACACGAGGGTCTTGAAGGCCTATTGCTATTTCAGGAAATATTTTTTGACAAACATCTACAAACATCTTGTCAGTTTCAACTACATCAATCTGCTCAATATTATCATAATAGGTAAGCTCTTTAGCTACTCCTCCATCTCCTCCACCAATTATTAATACCTTCTTTACATTAGGATGAACTGCCATTGGTACATGGGTTACCATTTCATCATAAATAAATTCATCCTTTTCTGAAAATACAATTTCTCCATCTAAGGTTACAAATTTACCAAATTCTATAGAATCAAAAACATCTATTCTTTGATATTCACTTCTACCACTAAATAATTGTTTTTCTACTCTTATTGATATCTTTGCATTATCAGTATGAAGCTCTGAAAACCACATTTCCATATTCATTACTCCTTTAAAACATTAATATTATTTACCTTTGGGTCTTCTGTTCCTTGCATTGAGCAGCCCTTTTCTTTAGCATACATAATATATTCTGCTATTTCTTTTGTTATCATCTCTCCAGGGGCTAGTATTGGAATTCCTGGGGGATAGCACATAACAAATTCCCCACAAATTTTTCCTGCTGCCTCTTTTATAGGTAAAGATACCTTTTCAGAATAAAAAGCCTTTTGTGGTGTTACTACAACTTCTGGCTGTATATATTCCCCTGAAAGCATTCCTGCTTTATCTTTTTTATATAATCTTTCAATATCAGCAAGGGCACCAACTAGTCTTTCTATATCTTGAATTCTATCTCCTATAGATATATATGCTAATATATTACCAAAATCTCCAAATTCAATTTGAATATCATATTCATCTCTTAAAAGGTCATAAACTTCTATACCTGCAAGACCATTTCCTAATGTATAAATTGATAATTTAGTAATATCAAAATCAAAAACACTAGTACCATTAATTAATTCTTTTCCATATGCATAATATCC
>ONGV01000243.1 GCA_900317445.1 uncultured Eubacteriales bacterium
ACTTCATAATCTGGATTAATTCCAACTTTATTTATATTTTCTCCATTTGGAGTATAATATTTTGAAATTGTTACTTTTAATCCTCCATCTCCACTCTTTAATTCAAAAGGTACTTGAACAACACCTTTTCCATAAGTTTTTGTTCCAACAATAGTTGCAGCTTTATAATCTCTTAAAGCTCCTGTAACTATTTCTGATGCACTTGCAGTATAACCATCAGTTAATACCACTAAAGGCATACCTTCTGCTGAACCACCTGTAGATTTAACATCTTCTCTATTTTCATACTTATCTATTGTATATGTTATTATTTTATCTTTTGGAATAAATTCTGAAGCAATTTTAGCTGCTTGAGTTAATAGGCCTCCTCCATTTGATCTTAAATCAAATACTAATGCCTTCATTCCTTGTTTCTTTAGTTCCTGAAGTTTAGCATGGAAATCTTCATATGCATTTTCATCAAAGCTAGTTAATCTAATATATCCTATTTCATCACTAAGCATTTCTCCTTCTACACATACATTTTTTACATCACCACGAGTAACACTCATTTGAACCTTTTCTTCTCCTCTAAGTATTACTAAATCTAATGTTTTTATTTCCTCACCCTTCATTAAAGAAACAGCTTTATCTGTATCTCCACCAATTTCTTCTCCATCAACAGAGAAAATTACATCTTTTGCTTTGATTCCAGCCTTTTCTGCTGGCCCATCTTTTATAGTAGATTGAACTACAACTTGATTATCTTTAGCTGCAATATATACTCCTATACCTTTAAAGCTTCCAGAAATTGAACTCATAAGATTTTTATATTCTTTTGAATTCATATAAACTGTATATGGATCTCCTAATGAATTAACCATACCTTTTATTGCTGCTTCAAGCATAGTTTCATCATTTATATCTCCATCATATAAAGTTATTAAGTCATCTCTTACTTCAAATAAAGTTTTATATTTTTCTACTGCAGCCTTATCTTTATAAACATCTGCATAAATATCTCCATTTTTACCAAAAACTATACCAAATCTTGATATATAGTTTCCACAGAAAAATGCTCCACCTATTAATACAACCACTCCAAAAATTGAAAGACCTTTTAAAATTCTCTTTTTACCTTTTTTCTTTTCTTTTTCTTTTTGAAATTCGTTCATTCTCAATTCTCCCTTTTCATTAAGGTTCTTATACTACTAAGAACTTTCTAAGAGCTAAATAACTTGCACATCCTCCTACTAAAACACCACCAAGTACAAACTTCCATAATAATGATGTAAATATATATGATATAGGAATAAGATTTAATATAATAACTCTTGCTGCTATAAATGATATTACAAATTTATATAGGAAGTATAACGCAATAACTGATAAAAATGTTCCTATTAATCCTATAAGAATACCTTCAATAATAAAAGGCCATCTTATAAACCAGTCTGTAGCTCCTACAAACTTCATTATTCCAACTTCTTTTCTTCTTGCATATACAGTAAGCTTTGTTGTATTCATTATTAAGAATATTGATACTCCTACTAATATTACAAATAATACTGTACCAATGATTTTAGTAAACTTTATTATACTTTGTATTGTATCTATGCTTTCTTGTTCATCACTTACACTTTCTACTCCATCTAAATCTTTAACAGCTTCTCTTATTGCAGGAGCATAAGACATATCTTCTAATTTAACTATGTAAGAAGCAGGTAATGGGTTTTTTTCTAGAGTATATCCTTTTAAAATTCCTGCATTATTTTCTTGTAATTTCTTAAAGGCATCTTCTCTTGATTCATATTGAATTTCTTTAACACCTTCTTGAGCATTTATTTTTACTTGTACTTCTTTTCTATCAATAGGACTTATATCATCATCTAAATACACTACTAATTCAATTTTATCT
The DNA here is from genome assembly GCA_900317445.1 of uncultured Eubacteriales bacterium. Classification (GTDB taxonomy): domain Bacteria; phylum Bacillota; class Clostridia; order Clostridiales; family Clostridiaceae; genus Clostridium. The sequence continues at coordinate 1,898 of ONGV01000243.1, forward strand.
TCAAGACCACCAATAGCAAGATTTAAGTTTTCAGCAACAAGCGAAAAAGTTCCTAATACTATAAAAGTTACTAAAACAGTAATTATTGTAGCAATACTTATAGTTTTATTTCTTTTAAAACTTTTAAACGCATCTCCTATAAAATAATTTACAGTACTAATTTTCATCTTTATACATCCCTCTCTTTTCGTCTCTTATTATTTCTCCACCTTCAATTTCAAGAACTCTTTTTTTCATGCTATCAACTATTTCTTTAGCATGAGTTGCCATTAATACAGTTGTTCCTGCTTTATTTATATCATCTAAAAGTTCCATAATTTCTTTGGCTGTTTTAGGGTCTAAGTTTCCTGTAGGTTCATCTGCTATTAATACTGTTGGATTATTTACAATAGC
>ONGV01000224.1 GCA_900317445.1 uncultured Eubacteriales bacterium
AAGAGGGGGACATAATCCCCTCTTTGGCATAAAGGGGATTATATTATGGAAAGACTAATTTATTTAGATAATGCAGCAACAACATATCCAAAACCAGAAGTAGTATATGAAGCTATGGACAAATTTTTAAGAGAAGAATGTGTAAACTCAGGAAGAGGTTCATATAAGCTTTCAAGAAAAGCAACAGAATTTATTGAAGAAACAAGAGATTTATTATTAAAATTAGTAAATTCACATAACGGAAAAGTAATATTTTCGCCCTCAGCAACAATAGCTACTAATCAAATATTAAGAGGTTTAGAATGGGAAAAGATAAAAAATGTTTATGTTTCTCCATTTGAACATAACGCTATAATGAGGACATTACATTCTATTCAAAAAGAAAATGAATTTGAAATTAACATTATAAAATTTGATAATATAACATTTGAGTTAGATGAAGACGATTTAAGATTAAATTTTGTTAAGAAAAAGCCTGATTTAATAATAATGTCTCATGTGAGCAATGTTACAGGATACATACTTCCAATAAAGAGATGCCATGAATTAGCAGAAAGTTATAATTCTATAAATATAGTAGATTGTGCTCAATCATTAGGATTAATTAATATAGATGCAAAAGAAGATTTTAATAAAAGTGATTTTATTATATTTGCAGGACATAAATCATTATATGGTCCTTTAGGAATAGGGGGATTTATTCAATTAAATAATGATATAAAATTAAAACCTGTATTAACAGGAGGAACTGGCTCAGATTCAACTAATTTAGAAATGCCAAAAGAACTTGAACATATGTATGAACCAGGAAGTTATAATACATATGCTATAAAAGGACTTAATGTAGCACTTAAATGGATAAAACAAATAGAAATTAAGAATATTTTTAACCACAAGAAGTATTTAAGTAATCTTTTAATAGAAGAAATAAATGAAATAGATGGAATAGAAGTATATATTCCTGAAAATTTAGAAAATCATATAGGAGTAATTTCATTTAATTTAGAAGGATACAAAGCTTCTGAAATTGGAAAAATTTTAGATGAAGATTTTAACATATGCGTAAGAACAGGACATCATTGTGCACCTTATATAGGTGAATTTTTAGAAGGAATGGCTCAAGAAGGAACGGTAAGAGTAAGTCTAAGTTATTTTAATACAGAGGAAGATATACAACAATTTGTAAAAGCTATCAATGATATTATTTAAAAAAATAAGGTGGGAGTTTTATGAAAAATGAATTTATAGAATACTTGAATTCTATGAATAATGCAGATGGGGATAGCATGAATGCATTAGCAGAATCTCAAGTTACAAATAAATATTATCAGTATATTAGAGTAAATAGAAAATTAGGAGATTTTATAACCGAAAAGTTAAAAAAGAATAAAAAGCATTGTTATATTATGACTGGACATGCTGGGGATGGAAAAACAAGTATACTAATTCAAATATTAAAAGAACTTAATATGCTTGAAGAAGGAGAAAAATTAGAAAAGTCTGCCATGAAAAGTAAAGATGGAATAGAATTATTCTATGTAAAGGATATGAGTGAATTAACTTCTGATAATCAAGAAAGATTGTTAAATAAGTGTTTAAATATGCCTAAACAAAATAAGTCTTCAATATTAATTAGCAATACAGGACCATTAATAAGGGTTTTTAAAAAACTATCATCAAAAGATAAAGAAGAGGAGATTGAAGATATATTATTAAAGCAACTTGATGATAATAAATGTTCTGAAATAGAGATAGAAGGATATAAATTTTATTTAATAAATATAGCGAGAATTGAAAACATCGGAATTGTAAGAGGATTATTTAATAATATATGTTCAGAAGATTTATGGAATAAATGTATTGAGTGTAACAGCAGGGAAAAATGTCCAATATATTTTAATAAGCAATGTGTTGATAGTAATAAAGATAGAGTTATAGAATTTATAGAGATGTATTATAGATGGTTAGGAGAGAATGATAAAAAAATTACTGTAAGACAAATGATATCACAGATAAGTTTTTCATTTACTGCAAATCTTTCATGTGAAGCAATAAGTAAGTTTGAAAAAAATAATTATAATTTATTTAAATATAATTTTGCAA
>ONGV01000223.1 GCA_900317445.1 uncultured Eubacteriales bacterium
CATCTCCTCTAGTATAAATATTGTGTGAAATAGGAAATAAATTTCTATTTAAGTTAATAAGTATATTATATATGATATTTAAATTATATAAAAGTGAATTTAAAATCTAACTTGAAAGTAATATTAAAAAAAGTTATATTTAAATATACAAGAGAACAGAATAAATATATTATTTTGCTTTATTATTAAGCTTAAAAGTTATCCATAGTTTAGCAAATGATATAATTTCCTTATAAAAAGAAAAAAGGAGAAATTAATGTTTAAGTTAAATTTTGATATAAAAAAGCACTTCTTAGAAAATGGATTAGAAGTATTAACAATAAAAAAAGATACTCAAATTTCAGCTATAAATTTAGGAATTAAAGTTGGAGCTATGTATGAAAGCTTAGAAAAAAAGGGAATAAGTCACTTTGTAGAACATATGCTTTTTAAAGGAACTAAAACAAGAAAAAATGAAATTCTTAATGAAGAACTTGAAAATTTAGGTGGAGAATATAATGCCTATACAGATTATGAGTCTACAGTATATACAATAAGTTGCTTAAGTGAAGAAATAGAAAATGCTACAAAGCTTATAGCTGACATGGCTAAAAATTCAAACTTCCCAGAGGAGGAAATAGAAAAAGAAAGAGGAGTAATTCTTGCAGAAATAAGAACAGGTAAAGATGATATAGAAGACTTAACTTTTAAAAAGGTAAATGAAATTGCTTTTGATAAAAGCTTCTTAAAGTTTGATGTAACTGGAACTGAAGAAAATGTTAAAAAGTTTACAAGAAAAGATATTTATGAATTTTATAAAAAGTACTATACTCCTAAAAATGCACTAGTAACTTTAGTATCTTCAATGGAACATGAGGATGCCTTAAATATGATTAAAGATAATTTTTCAAATTGGAGTGGAGATAAGGTTTTAAAACCTTTAATTGTTAGGGAAGATAATATTTTAAAGAAAGTAACAAGCTATAAAGAAAATATAGAGCAAAGTACAATAATTTATTTGTATACATTTTATCATTTAAGTAAAGAAGAGGAACTTCCTCTTAGAATATTAAATCATAGATTAGGAGAAAGTTCAAATTCTCTTTTATTTAGAGAAATAAGGGAAAATAAAGGGTTAGCTTATGATATTTATACTAATTTAGAGGTTACAAAAAACATAAAAAGTTTATATATTTACACTTCTGTAGCAGATGAAGATATAGAAAAAACCTTAAATGCAATAGATGAGGTAATAAATAAGGTAATAACTAAGGAAATAAAAATTGGACAAAGAGATTTAGAAATTATGAAAAAGGTACATAAGACAGCCGTAATATCAACTCTTGAAGATAGTGCTGATTTATGTAATTATATTCTTCATCAGGAACTTGCAGAGGATGATATTTTTGAATTTATTAAGGATATGGAGGGTTTAAATACCTTAAATGTGGATAGAATTTATAATGTATCTAAATTGGTATTAAAAAATCCTACAATACACATTTTAAGAGTAAAATAAAGGTGAAAAATGGGAAGTATAACAGAAATTTCAGTACAAAAGAAAAATAAAAATAGATGTAATATATATATTGATAATATATTTGCCTTTGGTGTAAGTAATGAACTTATATATAAAGAAAACCTTAAGCTTGGAATGATAATAGATGAAGAAAAACTTAAAAAAATAGCTTATGAAGAAAATTTAATAAACTGCAAAGAAACTGCATTAAAAATTATAGAAAGAAGTTATAAAACAAAAAAAGAAATGACAAAAAGGCTTTTAGAAAAAGGATATAATTTAGAGGAAATAAATGAAACTTTAAAGTTTTTAGAGGAATATAACTTTATAAATGATGAAAGTTATGCAAAGGCTTTTATTAAAGATAAAACAAAAACTCAAGGAAAACAAAAAATAAAATATGCCTTAAAAAATAAGGGAGTATCAGAAGAAATAATAGAAGAAGAACTTTCAAATGTAGATATGGAAAAGGAAAAAGAAAACGCTAAAATACTTGCATTAAAAAAATATAATGTTCTTATAAAAAGGGAAAATGACAAATATAAAATAAAAGAAAAAATAATCAGATTTTTAATAAGTCGTGGATATAATTATGAAGTTGCAAAGGATGCTGTAAAGGAAATGTTAGAATCAATTATGTAATTAAAGGAGATGCCTATTTATGCATAATTTTCAGTTGCTTTGTGGAGGAGTTGTTATATTTTTCATAATTTATTCTTTAGTGAAAGTTTATAATAGTGAAGATATAGACCATGTTATTGAGCCAATTAGTTCAGGAATTTCAACTATTTTTGCAATTTTTATATTTTTATGGAACTTTCAAATTATAGATGTTTTTATAACTAGAATTCTTACTAATTTTTTTAAAAATACAATAAAGGATAATGGAATAATTCATATTATTCTTTTATTAATTTCTTTTATTTTATTAAAGGTAATTTTATTTTATTTTTTAAAAGCTATAAATTCTTTAATAATTCACTCTCAGTTTAAAGATTTAGATAAAAAAAATCCTTTTTTTATAGCCTTAGTAAGTTGCTTTGGAGTTATAAGAGGATTAATTTTTATAGCTTTAATAGTTCTTTCAATTGTTATATATAATGGCTCTGTAGAAAACAGTAAACAAGTTCAGTTTTTAAAGAATTTTAATATTTATAAAAATCTTGAGATTTTAGTAGATAATAATCAAATAACAGTTGTTACAAATGGAGTTAAAGAAAACATCTCTAGCAATAAAATCATTTATTATAATGGAATAACTGTTGATGAAGGAGTTAAATCAAATAAATATATAAAAAATACTTCTGAAAAGTTAACTAAACATTTTAAATTTGATAGAGAAAAAGCTTATGCTTTATATGAATGGATAGGAAAAAATATTATTTATGATGATGAAAAAGCTAAAAAGGTTATGGAGTTAAATGGTAGTTGTGAAAGTGGAGCTATAATAACCTTTAATGAAAGAAAAGGAATATGCTTTGATTTTTCTTGCCTTTTTACTGCTATGGCAAGGGATATAGGGTTAAAAAGCAGAATTATTGTAGGTAAAGCCTTTAATGGAAGTGAATATATTAGTCATGCATGGAATCAGGTTTATTTAGAAGATGAGAAAAAGTGGATTAATATAGATTCAACCTTTTATAATGCAGGAGAATATTTTGATAGTTATAATTTTAATGAAGACCATATTTTAGAGGAAATAGCAGGAGAATATTAAAAAAATTCCTTTATGATAAAGTTTTATCTTGTCATAAAGGAATTTTTTATTAATAACTTATATAATTTTCTAAGTTAATAATAAAGATTTTTTAATAAAAAGTAACTATTATTTTTGATTTTAATGTATTATAATAGAAAAAAATTATTTTCTAAGGGAGTGATAAAAATAGAAAGTAATAACAATTATCTTTTTGATAATTATATAAAAATGGCAAGAGGTTTTAGAAAAGAAAAAAAATTAAATAAAGCATTAAAATTTTATAAAAAAGCAAATAATCTTTCTATTGGGAAAAAGGATAAAGAACTTATTTTAGATATAGCCCTTCTTTATGATGAACTTGGATTTAGGGAAATGGCAAAAAAGAAATATAAAGAAGCAATTGAAATTGATGAAAATTTTGAAAATGCATATTATGGTTTAGCTGTAGTTTATGATGAGGAAGAAGATTATAAAAGGGCTATAAAATATTACAAAAAAGCAATAGAGATTAATCCAAACTATGATAAAGCTTATTTTTTCTTAGCAAATATCTTAGATGAAGAGGGTTTTAAAGAAGATGCTATTGAAAATTATAAAAAAGTAATTGAAATAAACCCTAAAGACTTATGGGCATATGCTAACATTGGTTGTATTTTAGAAGAATTATCTAGAGATGAAGAAGCTCTTTTATATTTAAAAAAAGCTTTAGAAATAGATAAAAATCAATTTAAGGTATTATTTAACATTGGAGTTGTTTTAAATAAGCTTGGAAGAAAGGAAGAGGCAAAAAAATATTATAAAAAATCTATAGAAAGTAATGATACATATCCATATAGCTATTTAAATTTAGCTTTACTTTATAAAGATGAAAATATAGAAGAAACAATAAGAATTTTATCTTTAGCTATTGAAAATAATCCAGGAGAGGCTTTTCTTTATTATAATAGAGGATGTCATTTCTTAAAAAATAATAAAGTGGAAAATGCAATTAAGGATATTAGAAGAAGTATTCAACTAGATGACTTTTTTATAGATTATTCTAAAAAAGATAAGGAACTTAGTGAAATTTGGGATGAAATTTGATAAAGTATATATGGAAACTTTTAAAATGGAGGGAAATAAGATGAAAGACAAGTTTACAAATAACTTAGAAGAAACATTTGATAATTTTTATACAAAGGGAGCTTTATTAACAGTTGGAGATGAAAATAAAGCAAATACAATGACAATAAGCTGGGGAACAGTAGGTTTTATGTGGAGAAGACCTATGTTTGTTATTATGGTTCGTGAGTCAAGATATTCTAATGAATTTTTAGAAGTTGGAAAAACTTATACTATAAGTGTTCCTTTTGATGGTGCTATGAAAGAAGCTTTAAAGATATGTGGAACAAAATCAGGAAGAGATACTGATAAGGAAAAAGAGGCAGGATTTAAATATATTCCTTCAAAAGAAGTAAAAACTCCAATTGTTGAAGGATGCAACAAGTATTATGAATGTAAGGTTGTATTTAAACAAGAAATGGACTTAGATAATATGCCAGAAGATATGAAAAATAGTTTTTATGGAGAAGGAGAAACTAAGCATATATTTTATTATGGAGAAATAATAACACAATATTAATATTTTTTTGTAAGGCCCTAAGAAATTTAATTTCTTAAGACCTTATTTTGTTATAAAATACAAAAATTAACTTTTTATGCTTTTATTATATTGACAAATTTCAAACAATATAATATACTTTGATTATCAAAATATTTGATATAAATAATATCTTGAATAAAGGCAATAAAAAAATAGCGGAGGACTTTTAAATGAAAGAAAAAAATAAAGTGCTTAATGAACTTTTTGTAACGCTTTTTAATGATATACTTCAAATAGAAGAAAAAACATTAAAAAGTGGACCGCTATCAGATTTATCAGTTACTGAAATTCATACAATTGAGGCTGTTGGTATGTATAAACCAAGGACAATGTCAGAGGTGGCTCAGGACTTAAAAATAACAGTAGGCACTTTAACAACAGCAGTTAATAAGCTTATAAAAAAGGGCTATCTTGAAAGAAGACGTATTGAGGAAGACAGAAGGGTTGTTTTAATATGTACTACAAAGAGAGGAAAACTTGCCTATAGATTACATGAAAAGTTTCATAATGACATGATTAATGAAACTATAAAAGGCTTGACTGATGAACAGGAAAATATATTAATTTCCGCATTAGAAGGAGTTAATGTATTTTTTAAAGAAAAATATGAATTGTAGAAGATTAAGGAGATAATTATGGAGGTAGTTAGTATTAAATCATTTGGTGCTTATGCTCCAAGTCGTATTGTATCTAACGATGATTTAAGTAAAATAGTTGAAACAAATGATGAGTGGATTGTAGAAAGAACAGGAATAAAAGAAAGAAGAATTTCAGAAGGAGAAGATACTTCAAGCATAGCAGTAAAAGCTGCAACTAAGGCTCTAGAAAGAGCAAATTTAACAGGAGAAGATATAGATTTAATCATAGTTGCAACTATAACTCCAGATAAATTTACTCCATCAGTTGCTTGTTTAGTACAAAAGGAAATTCAAGCTGAAAATGCAATGGCTTTTGATGTTAGTGCTGCATGTTCAGGATTTATTTTTGGACTTCAAACTGCTTATTCCATGATGAAGGTTACAGAAAACTTTAAAAATGTATTAGTTATTGGAGTTGAAACCTTATCTAAAATAATGAACTGGGAAGATAGAAGTACATGTGTATTATTTGGAGATGGAGGAGGTGCAGTTATCCTTTCTAAGGAAGAGGGAAATGGTGGAATAAAGGATTTTTATTCTAAATCCATTGGAAAAAAAGGAGACTGTCTTGTAGTTAACGCAATGCCAGTTATAAATCCATTCATTAAAGATAATAATACAAATTATCAAAAAATATCTATGAATGGAGGAGAAGTGTTTAAATTTGCTACTAAGGTAATTGTAGAGAGTATAAATAAAATATTAGAAAAAAATTCTTTAACAATTGAAGATATTGACTATATAGTACCTCATCAAGCAAATTTAAGAATTATTGATTATGCAGCAAGAAAGTTAAAAGTAGATAGTTCTAAGTTTTATACTAATTTAGAAAGGTATGGTAATACATCTTCTGCATCAATTCCTCTTGCATTAAATGAAATGTATGAGAAAAATATATTAAAGAAAGGCCATAAGATTATTTTAGTAGGCTTTGGTGGTGGACTTACTTATGGAGCAGTTTTAATAGAACTGTAAATCACCTATAATAAAGCATACAAAATATTAAAATATATAATGAATTATTAAAAATTTGGGAGGATATGAAAATGATATTTGAAGAAATTAGAGAAGTTATTTGTGAACAATTAGAGGTTGAACCAGAAAAGGTTACACTTGAAACAACATTTGAAGAATTAGGAGCAGATTCTTTAGACTTATTCCAAGTTGTTATTGAAATTGAAGATAAATATGGAATACAACTTGAAAATGCAGAAAAGATAAAAACAGTTAAAGATGCTGTAGATTATGTAACAGAAGCTACTAAGTAGAAGAATATATTAAAAGCTTTAATCGGGCCTCATAAATTAAATAAAGATGCCCGATTTCACTTTATATTTTTTAAAAGTATTAGGAGGCAAAGTGATGAAAGATAATAGAATTTGTAAGCTATTAGGTATAGAATATCCTATAATTCAAGGTGGAATGGCATGGATTGCAGATGCATCTTTAGCAGCAGCTGTTAGTGAAGCCGGTGGACTTGGTATAATAACAGGAACTGCACCAATTGAATGGATAAGAGATGAAATAAGAAAAGCTAAAAAATTAACTAATAAGCCTTTTGGAGTTAATATAATGTTAATGTCTCCTCATGCAGATGAGGTTGCAAAATTAGTTTGTGATGAAAATGTTCAAGTTGTTACAACTGGAGCAGGAAGTCCAGGAAAGTATATGGAAATGTGGAAGGAACATGGAGTAAAAGTTATTCCTGTAGTTGCTTCTGTAGCCCTTGCAAGAAGAATGGAGAAATTAGGAGCAGATGCTATTGTTGCAGAAGGAACTGAATCAGGAGGACATGTTGGACAATTAACCACTATGACTCTTGTACCACAAGTAGTAGATGCAGTAGAAATCCCAGTTTTAGCAGCTGGAGGAATTGGAGATGGACGTGGAATTGTAGCAGGTTTTGCTTTAGGTGCTGAAGGAGTTCAAATAGGAACAAGATTCTTAGTTGCAAAAGAATGTACAGTTCATCAAAACTATAAAAATAAAGTATTAAAGGCAAAAGATATAGATACAGAAGTTACAGGAAGAAGTACAGGACACCCTGTAAGAGTACTTAGAAATAAATTAGCAAGAGAATTTAATAAGCTTGAAAAAGAAGGAGCTCCAGTAGAAGAAATAGAAAAGCTTGGAGAAGGAGCTTTAAGAAAGGCTGTAAAAGATGGAGATGTAGATTACGGTTCTGTTATGGCAGGTCAAATAGCAGGTCTTGTAAATAAGGAACAAACCTGCAAAGAAATTATAGATGAACTTGTAGAAGAAGCAGATAGCCTATTTAAAAAATTAGGAGGATACAATGGATAAAAGTAAAATAGCATTTTTATTCCCAGGCCAAGGTGCACAATATGTTGGCATGGCAAAAGAATTATATGAAAACATTAAAGAATGTAAAGAAATTATAGATAAAGGCGAAGAAATTTTAGATATGCCAATAAAGGAACTATTATTTAATGGTCCTGAGGATAAATTAATAGCAACTGAAAATGCACAACCTGCTATTTTATTGGCTTCTTTAGCTGCTTTAAAGGCATTAGAAATTAATGGTATAAGTGCTGATTATACAGCAGGACTTTCTCTTGGAGAATATGGAAGTCTTATTTATGGAGGAGCATTATCCTTTGAAGAAGGACTTTTACTTATAAAAGAAAGAGGAAGAATTATGGGTTCAGCTCTTCCAAAGGGCCTTGGAAAAATGGCAGCTATAATGAGACTTAATGATGAAAAATTTAATGAACTTTTAAAAAGAGCTAGTGAATATGGAGTTTGTGAAGGTGCTAATTATAACTGCCCAGGACAAGTTGTTATAGCTGGAGAAAATAAAGCAATAGAAAAGGCAATAGAAATTGCAGCAGAACTTGGTGGAAGAGGAATTCCTCTAAATGTAAGTGGACCTTTTCATAGTTCACTTCTTGAAGGCGCAAGCAATGATTTCTATGAAACAATTAAAAAAGTAGAAATAAATCCATTAAATAAAACTGTTTATTCAAATGTAAAAGGTCTTCCATATGATGAAAATGATGATATAAGAATGTTATTAAAAAATCATATAAGATCATCTGTATATTTTGAAAAATCTATAAGAGATATGCTAGATAAGGGAGTAAATACATTTATAGAAGTAGGACCTGGAAAAGCTTTAAGAGGATTTGTTAAGAAAATTGATAAAAATGCAACTTTATTAAATGTAGAAAATTTAGCTTCATTAAAAGCTACAATAGATAAGCTAAATGAAAGCAATTAGGAGGTTTTTATGTTAAAAGGTAAGTGTGCTATAGTTACAGGAGCGGCAAAAGGTATTGGAAAAGCAATAGCTTTAAAGCTTGCTTCATTAGGTGCTAATATAGTATTAAATTATAGAAGCAGTGAAGAAAAGGCCATTGAAACTGAAAATGAAATAAAGGCTTTTGGAGTTGAAGTTTTAAGAGTTAAAGGTGATATAAGCAATATTTCTGATGTGGAAAATTTAATTAAGAGTGCTAAAGAAAAGTTTGGAAAAATTGATATTATGGTAAATAATGCTGGAATAACTAAAGATACTTTAATATTAAGAATGAAAGAAGAAGACTTTAATTCTGTTATTGATGTTAATCTTAAGGGAGTTTTTAATTGCTTAAAAACTATAACTCCTGTTATGGTAAAACAAAGAGAAGGTAAGATAATAAATCTTTCTTCAGTAGTAGGAATAGCAGGAAATGCAGGTCAAGTAAATTATGCTGCATCAAAGGCTGGAGTAATAGGAATGACAAAATCTTTAGCTAAGGAAATTGGTGCTAGGGGAATTACTGTAAATGCAGTTGCACCAGGATTTATTGAAACTGATATGACAGAAGTTTTAGGAGAAAAGTTTAAAGAAGAAACTAAAAAAGCAATTCCATTAAAAAGACTTGGAAAGCCAGAAGATGTTGCAAATGTTGTAGCATTTTTAGCAAGCGAAGATGCAGATTATATTACAGGCCAAGTTATTCAAGTTGATGGCGGAATGGTAATGTAAATTAGGAGGTATTTATGGAAAGAAGAGTTGTTGTAACTGGAATGGGAGCTGTTACTCCATTAGGGAATAATGTAGAAACTTATTGGGAAAACCTAAAAAATGGTGTTTCTGGAATAGATTTTATAAAAAATGTAGATACTGAAAATTTTGAAATGAAAATAGCTGCAGAGGTTAAAGATTTTAATCCTGAAGGTGTATTAGATAAAAAGGAAGCAAGAAGATTAGATAGATATGCTCAATTTGCAATGGTAGCTGCAGATGAAGCTATAAAAAATGCTAAATTAGATTTAGATACTATTGATAAAAATAGATTTGGCGTTTATGTAGGAGCAGGTATTGGAGGACTTAAAACTATAGAAACTGATGTAGCAAAAGTTGCTGAAAAGCCTTCAAGAAAGGTTTCTCCATTTTTTGTACCTATGTCTATTATAAATTTAAGTGCAGGAAATATTGCAATAAAATATGGAGCTAAAGGACCTTGTATTTCATCAGTTACAGCTTGTGCAACAGGAAATAACTCAATTGGAGAAGCCTTTAGAGCAATAAAACATGGTTATGCAGATGTAATTTTAGCAGGAAGTTCAGAAGCACCTATATGCAGAATGGGTGTTGGTGGATTTGCTGGAATGAAAGCTTTAAATATAACTGATGACCCAAAGAGAGCTTCAATACCATTTGATAAGGACAGAAATGGCTTTATAATGGGAGAAGGTGGAGCTATACTTGTTATGGAATCTTTAGAAAGTGCAGAAAAAAGAGGAGCTAAGATTTTAGCTGAAATAGTTGGTTATGGTTCAACTTGTGATGCATATCATATAACTTCACCAGATCCAGAAGGAGAAGGGGCTGCAGAGGCTATGAGACTTGCAATTGAAGAAGCAGGAATAGAAAAAGAAGAAATATCTTATATTAATGCTCATGGTACTTCAACAGGATTAAATGATAAGTATGAAACAATAGCAATTAAAAAGGCTTTTGGAGAAGCTGCATATAAAATACCAGTATCTTCTACAAAATCTATGACAGGACATCTTTTAGGAGGAGCTGGAGCAATAGAAGCAGTGGCTTGTATAAAAGCCCTTGAAGATGGATTTATACCTCCAACAGTAGGACTTGAAAATCCAGATGAAGGATTAGATTTAGATTATGTTCCTAAGGTTGGAAGAAAGGCTGATTTAAAATATACATTATCAAACTCTTTAGGTTTTGGTGGACATAATGCCACATTAGTCTTTAAAAAGTGGGAATAATTAAAAGGAGTGATATTTATGGATTTTAATGGCATAAAGGAATTAATAGAAACTGTTAATTCTTCAGATATAGCTTATTTTGAATACGAAACAAATGATGGCCATATAAAAATGGATAAATCTTTAACTAGAAATTTAACTGAAGCTCCTTTAAATTCAAAGGAAATTATTATAAAAGATGAAGATAAAAAAGAAATAAAGGCTTCTACTAGTAATAAAGATACAAATATATCACAAGTACAATCTGTTAATAAAGAAGAAATTAAACCTTCAGAAGATGAGAATCTTTATGTAGTAAAAGCTCCAATGGTAGGAACTTTTTATAGTTCTCCTTCACCAGATAAAGAAGCTTTTGTAAAGTTAGGAGATAAAGTAAATACTTCTTCAATTTTATGTATAATTGAAGCTATGAAGCTTATGAATGAAATTGAATGTGAAGTTAATGGTACAATAAAAGAAATTCTTGTAAAAGATGGAGAAATGGTTGAATATGGTCAGCCACTATTTAAAATAAAGGAGGACTAGGCTATATGATGGATATAAAAGAAATAAGAGAAATTTTACCTCATAGATATCCATTTCTTTTAGTTGATAAAATAACTGAAATGGAAGAAGGAAAAAGAGTAAAGGGATATAAAAATGTAACAATAAATGAGCCTTTCTTTCAAGGACATTTTCCAGAATATCCTGTAATGCCAGGGGTTTTAGTACTTGAAGCACTAGCACAAGTTGGTGCAGTTGCAGTTTTAAGTATGGAACAATTTAAAGGAAAAAATCCTTTATTTGCAGGAGCTGATAAAGTAAAGTGGAGAAGACAGGTAATGCCTGGAGATAAGCTTGAATTAGAATGTGAAATAATAAAAATAAAAGGGCCAATAGGTATTGGAAAAGCAGTGGCAACAGTTGATGGGAAAAAGGCCTGTGAAGCTGAAATAATGTTTGCTATAGGATAGGTGATTAAAAATGCTAAAAAAGGTGCTTATTGCAAATAGAGGAGAAATAGCTGTTAGAATAATTAGAGCTTGTAGAGAACTTGGAATAGAGACAGTTGCAGTATATTCTGAAGCAGATAAAGATGCTCTTCATACTCAGCTTGCTGATGAAGCTGTATGCATTGGACCTGCTGCTTCTAAGGACAGCTATTTAAATATAACAAATATATTAAGTGCATGTGTTTTAACAGGAGCAGATGCTATTCACCCAGGTTTTGGATTTCTTTCTGAAAATGCCAAGTTTGCTAAGATGTGCAAAGAGTGTAATATAAAATTTATAGGACCAGATTATACTGCCATTGAACTTATGGGAAATAAAGCAAAGGCAAGAGAAATTATGAAGAAAGCTGGGGTACCAGTTGTTCCAGGATTTGAAGGTATTATAAAAAATGAAGAACATGCTCTGTCCATTGCAAAGGAAATAGGATATCCAGTTATGATAAAGGCAGCTGCCGGAGGCGGCGGAAAGGGAATAAGAATTGCCTTTAATGATGAAGAATTTAAAAATGGATATAACACTGCAAAGGCTGAAGCTAAGGCTTGCTTTGGAGATGATACTTTATATATTGAAAAATATGTTCAAAAGCCAAAACATATAGAATTTCAAATTTTAGCAGATTCATTTGGTAATGTTGTTCATCTTGAAGAAAGAGAATGTTCACTTCAAAGAAAAAATCAAAAGGTATTAGAAGAAGCACCATCAACATTTTTAACAGAAGAAATAAGAGAAAAGATGGGTGAAATAGCTAAAAAAGCAGCCCTTGCTGTAGATTACGAAAGTGCTGGTACAATTGAATTTTTAGTAGATAAAGACCATAATTATTACTTTATGGAAATGAACACTAGAATTCAAGTTGAACATCCTATTACTGAAATGATAACAGGAGTAGATTTAGTCAAGGAACAACTTAAAATAGCTTCTGGAATGCCATTAAGTCTTACTCAAGATGATATAAAAATAAAAGGTCACGCAATTGAGTGTAGAATAAATGCAGAAGACCCTGAAAAAGATTTTAGACCTTGTCCTGGAACTATTAAAGAATTATATCTTCCAGGAGGAAGAGGAGTAAGACTTGATTCAGCAATTTATTGTGGTTATACAATACCTCCTTACTATGATTCTATGCTTGCAAAATTAATTGCCTTTGGAGATTCAAGAGAAGAAGCAATAGCTATAATGAAAAGAGCTCTTGGAGAGTTTGGAATAGTAGGAGTTACAACAAATGTAGATTTTCAGTATTCATTACTAGAAATGGATAAAGTTATTGAGGGAGATTATGATACATCTTTCCTAAGTGAAGTTATGGTGAAGAAGAATGTTTAGTGGACTATTTAAAAAAACAAATTATGGAACAGTAAAACCAATGCCCAAGCCTCAAAATTCTCCAGAGGAAAAGCCTAATATACCTTCAGGAATGTGGGCTAAATGTAATAAGTGTGGAAGTATAATATATAATGAGGACTTAGCTAGTAATTGTTATGTATGCTCAAACTGCGGAAATCATTTAAGAATTAATGCTCATACTAGAATAAATTTAATATTTGACCCTGATTCATTTGTAGCAATTGGAGAAGGCATTAAGGAAACTAATCCATTATCCTTTGAAGGTTATGAAGAAAAAATAAAAAAAGCAAAGAAAACTTCAGGAAGCAGTGAAGCTGTAATAACTGGTTTTGGAAAAATAAATGGCATAAGAGTAGCTTCTGCTATAATGGATAGCTTTTTTATGATGGGAAGTATGGGAACTGTTGTAGGAGAAAAAATAACAAATTTAATTGAACTTGCAATAGAAAATAAACTACCATTAATAATATTTACAACATCTGGAGGAGCTAGAATGCAAGAGGGAATTTTTTCTCTTATGCAAATGGCAAAAATAAGTGCAGCTCTTGCAAAGTTTGATGAAGCAGGACTTTTATATATAACAGTTTTAACAGACCCTACAACAGGTGGTGTTACTGCAAGTTTTGCTATGGAAGGAGATATTATATTAAGTGAGCCTGATGCCCTTATAGGCTTTGCTGGAAGAAGAGTTATTGAAAATACAATTAAAGAAACTCTTCCTGAAAACTTTCAAAAAGCAGAGTTTCTTCTTGAAAAAGGCTTTATAGATGCTATTATAGACAGAAGAGACTTAAGAAGAAAGCTTTATAGAATTCTTAGTATGCATGAGGTGGGAAAATAATGAGTAGAGATATGATAAAATCCATGTCTGAATGGGATAAGGTAGTTACAGCAAGACATAAGGATAGACCAACAGGTGAATTTTATATAAAAAATATCTTTAAACATTTTATTGAATTTCATGGAGATAGATATTTTGGAGATGATGCAGCAATTATTGGAGGAATAGGCTTTTTAGAAACTACTCCTGTAACAGTTATCTCTATCACTAAGGGTAGTAATACAAAGGAAAATATAAAGAGAAATTTTGGTATGCCAAAACCAGAAGGATATAGAAAAGCATTAAGGCTTATGAAACAGGCAGAAAAGTTTAAAAGACCTGTTATATGCTTTATAGATACTCCAGGAGCTTTTTGTGGAGTTGATGCAGAGGAAAGAGGTCAAGGAGAAGCTATTGCTAGAAATTTATTTGAAATGAGTAAGTTAAAAACTCCTATAGTCTCTGTTCTTATGGGAGAAGGAGGAAGTGGAGGAGCTTTAGCCTTAGCTGTTGCAGATAGGGTTTTAATGCTTGAAAATTCTATATACTCTATTTTATCTCCTGAAGGATTTGCTTCAATTTTGTGGAAAGATGGAAGCCGTGTAAAGGAAGCAGCAGAGGCAATGAAAATAACTGCTCAAGATTTAAAAGAGTTTAAAATAATAGATAAAATAATAAAAGAACCTTATGGAGGAGCACATAGAAATCCATTAAGGATGGCAATGTTTTTAAAGAAAAATCTTATAGAAGAGATAAATTCTTTAAAAGAAAAAGATATATGTGAACTTACAGAGGAAAGATATAATAAATTTAGAAGCTTTGGAAGAGGATAATATAAAAAAAGAAGTGTGAAAATATTATTTTTTAATTATAAAAAATAGTAAATTCACACTTCTTTTTGTAAAGTATGTAAAAAATAAAATAAATAATTCATAAATATATCTTTATGTGATATTATATAATACATAAATAAAAAGAAAAGGAAGATGATTTTTTGGATATTGAGCTGAAAAATAAAGTTAATTTACTTTCAGAGAATTACAAGGAGATAAAAAAACAATTAAGAAGTGATGGAGATTTATATAATCATTTTGAGGCATTGTTATATGGACTTACAGATAAAGAATTAGATTTAGAAAAAATTAATGAAATAAGAGAATACATTAAAAATAAGAAAACAAATTCTATTTTTAAGGGAAATTTTCTTAAGATATTTTCTATTCTTATGGATAATAGAGATGATTATAAAGAAGTTTATAAAGACACTATTGTTGTTTATGATTTTTTAGTTTCTAAAGGATTTACTCATTCTAATGAAACTGTATTTGCTTCCTTTATACTTTCTAAAAGATTTAAAGAAGAAGAGCTAAATTATAGGGTAAATAAGCTTATTGAAATAAAAGAATTATTAGGAAGTAATGAATATATAAGTTGTGCAAATTTAGCAGCAGGAAATAAAGATATAAAAACAATAGAAAAAGAATTTAATGAAGTAAAACAAATAATGGCTTCTTTAGGATATTCTTATGATTGTGAAAAGGAAAATTTTGTTCTTACTCTTATATCAAATGAAGGAAATTTAAAAGAAAGAACTAAAAAGGCAATTAATATACTTAAAGAAATTGAAGAAAAATATTTAATTAATTCTTTAAATTTCCTTTCTTTAATTGCAATAGCATCATTATTTACATCTTGTGAAAAAAGTTTTATATCAGAATTTAATGATGTGTATAATATGCTTAAAGAAACAAAAGGCTATAAATTTTTTATAAGTAAAGAAGTGAGAATTATTATTTCTTTATGTGTTGTAATAAATAAATATGCAGAGGAAATGAAAGCTGACTTAATAGATATTAATATAAATGATGAAATAAGTATACTTCTTGTTTTAGAAGAACAAACAGCTATATCAATAGCATCTATATAGTATCTTAGGTTCCTTATGTTATTCAGCTGCTCTAGTGGGCAGGCTCTAAGTGGCTACTTCATAAAATAATGAACCTAAGATTTTAACAAATATATATGTATAAATAATAACTACAATAAAAAATTAAAATTAATGTATATAACTTTTAAATTTGGAGACTATATTAAATAGTTATGTTTATTTAGGAGGTAAAATATGAAAATTTTAGTTTTAAATTGTGGTAGTTCTTCTTTAAAATATCAATTATTTAATATGGATAATGAAAGTGTTTTAGCCCAGGGAATAGTTGAAAGAATAGGGATTAATAACTCTATATTAACTCATAAAAAGGGTGAAGGAGAAAAGTATAAAATAAATATTGATTTAAAAAATCATAAGGAAGCTTTAACTAAAGTACTTGATTTATTAACTAGTAAAGAACAGGGAGTTTTAAAATCTTTAAATGAAATTGATGCAGTAGGACATAGAGTAGTTCATGGTGGAGAGAAATATTCTAAGGCTGTCTTAATTGATGAAGATGTTAAAAAATCAATTAAAGAACTTTTTTCTTTAGCACCACTTCATAATCCTGCAAACCTTATTGGAATAGAGGTATGTGAAGAACTTATGAAAAATGTTCCAATGGTAGCTTTATTTGATACTGCATTTCATCAAAGTATGAATAAGGAAGAATATTTATATGCAATTCCTTATGAATTATATGAAAAAAATGGTATAAGAAAATATGGCTTTCATGGCTCATCTCATAAATATGTATCAGAGAAAGCAGCAGAACTTTTAAAAAAGAATATAAAAAACTTAAAAATAATATCTTGCCATTTAGGAAATGGAGCCTCAATATGTGCTATAAAAAATGGAAAATCCTTTGACACAACTATGGGGTTCTCTCCCTTAGATGGTTTAGTAATGGGCACAAGGTCTGGTAGTATTGACCCAACTATTCCTATATATTTAATGAAAAATAATAATTTATCAATTGAAGAGGTTTATAATCTTTTAAATAAAAAGTCTGGAGTTTTAGGAATAAGTGAAGTAAGTTCTGATTTTAGAGATATTGAAGAGGAAGCTATGAAAGGAAATAAAAAAGCTTCTCTTGCTTTAGATATATTTCACTATAGAATAAAAACACAAATAGGTTCTTATATAGCAGCTTTAAATGGAGTAGATATTATTATATTTACAGCAGGAGTAGGAGAAAATGGACCAGAAACTAGAGAAGCTATATTAAAGGATATGGAGTTTTTTGGAATAGTATTAGATAAAGAAAAAAATAAAGTAAGAGGAAAAATTCAAGAAATTTCAGCAGAAAATTCAAAGGTAAAAATATTTGTTATTCCAACAAATGAAGAATTAGTTATTGCAAGGGAAACAAAAAAAATTCTAGTACAAAAGTAACTTTACTTTGATAAAATAACATAAAAGTAATTTAAAAATAAAAAATTGTCAATTTTATGTTTGTATAAATATTTACAATTTATAGATTATATGATATCCTTTTACTTAAGGATTGTAATAGAGTGTGTTATATTGTAATAATATGCTTAGAATGTAGAATTTTAGTTAATTATGGAGGGAATAGATATGATAAACAAAATACCACAATCAGAATTAGAAGTTATGAAGGTAATATGGGAAAATGAAGAGCCTGTTTCTTCTAAGGTTGTTACAACAAAACTTGAAGAAGTGAAAGGATGGAAAAGAACAACTACATTAACTTTACTTTCAAGATTAGTTGAAAAAGGTTTCTTAGAAGCTGATAAAACAAGAAGACTTACTTATTACACTTCTTTAGTTCCAGAAAAAGATTATCTTGCATTAGAATCAAGTCATTTCTTTAAAAAGATATTTGGAAAATCTTTAAGTAATTTAGTAAGCACTTTACATTCAAATAATGATATATCTGAAAAAGATTTAGAAGAATTAGAAGAATGGATAAAAAACAGATAATTTTACATACATTTAAAGAAAGTACTTTTGCAATGCAAAGGTACTTTCTTTTTCTAGAAAAACTTTATTTTTATTGATTTGTTTTTTTATGTTTTGTTATAATAAGTTGTAAATGAATTAGAAAATATGAAAATGTAAAGGAGTAATAATGGAAGAAACTATACTTATAGTTCATAAAGAATCTGAAAATAAAAGAATTGATAAATATCTTTCAGAAGTTCTTAATGGAAAATCAAGGTCTTATATACAAGGATTAATTGAAAAAGAAAATATAAAAGTAAATAATAAGAATATAAAAAGTAATTATAAGCTTAAAGAAAATGATGAAATATTAATAAGCATGCCAGAAGCCATAGAATTAGAGGTTGTAGCAGAGGATATTCCTTTAGATATTCTTTATGAAGATAATGATGTTATAGTAATTAATAAACCTCAAGGTATGGTTGTTCATCCAGCACCAGGAAATTATACAAAGACATTAGTAAATGCTCTTTTATATCATTGTAAAGACCTTTCTACAATAAATGGAGTTATAAGACCTGGAATAGTACATAGAATAGATAAAGATACTACAGGGGTCTTAGTTGTGGCTAAAAATGATGAAGCACATAATTTTTTATCAAGTCAACTTCAAAACCATTCTATGAAAAGAGAATATATAGCACTTGTAGAGGGAAGACTAAAAGAAGATACAGGAACAATAAATAAACCTATAGGAAGAAATAAAAGAGATAGATTAAAAATGGGAATTGTAGAGGATGGAAAAAGAGCTGTAACTCATTATGAAGTTTTAGAGCGTTATAAAAATACTACTCTTATAAAATGTGTATTAGAAACAGGAAGAACCCATCAAATAAGAGTACATATGGCATCTATTGGTCATCCTTTAGTTGGAGATGAAGTATATGGTTTTAAAAAGCAAAGATTTAAACTAAAAGGGCAGGTGCTTCATGCTAAAACCTTAGGATTTATTCATCCAAAAACAAAGGAGTATATGGAATTTACAACTGACCTTCCTAAATATTATAATGACCTTATAGAAAAGCTTAGAAAGGAAGTTTAACTAGTGTGGAGGGAAATATAATAATGAATTTAAAGGCAAGTTTACTTGATGATAAGGCTATAAAAAGAAGTCTTATAAGAATTTCACATGAAATAATAGAAAGAAATAAAGGGGCAACAGATTTAATCTTAGTTGGAATAAAAAGTAGAGGGTATCCTCTTGCAGAGCGTATATCAAAGGAAATATTTAAAATAGAAGGAGTTAAAGTTCCTGTAGGTTCTGTTGATATAACTGCTTATAGAGATGATATTGAAAATTCTTTTGAAAACATAGAAGTTAAAAGTATAAACTTAGATGTAGACTTTAAAGGAAGAACAGTAATTTTAGTAGATGATGTTTTATATACCTGTAGAACTGTTAGAGCAGCAATAGACGCTATAATGGATGAAGGAAGACCTAAAGCAATTCAGCTTGCTGTTCTTATAGATAGAGGCCATAAAGAACTTCCTATAAGAGCAGATTATGTTGGTAAAAATATTCCTACTTCAAGAAATGAGAAAATTGCAGTAAATATTATAGAAATAGATAATGAAGATAGTGTGAAAATATATAGTTAATTTTAAAGGAGAGTTTTATGGAATATAATTTAATTGCTACAACTACCTTTGGTTTAGAAGGTATAACAGCAAAAGAGTTAAGAGCCTTAGGCTATGAAGATGTTAAAACTGAAACTAGTAAAGTTTCTTTTACTGGTGATGAAATGGATATTGCAATAGCTAATATACATTTGAGAACAGCAGATAGAATATTAATAAAAATGGCAGAATTTGAAGCAAGAACCTTTGAAGAACTTTTCCAAGGTACAAAAAAAGTAGATTGGAGCAAGATAATTCCAATTAATGGAGTTATGCATATAGTTGGAAAGTCAGTAAAATCAACTCTTCATAGTGTTCCAGACTGTCAATCTATTGTAAAGAAAGCAATAGTAACAAGTATGAGCGAAGCTTATGGAATAAAGACTTTTAAAGAAAATGGTCCTGTTTATAGAATAGAAGTAGCTATTTTAAAAGATAAGGTTACTTTAACTATAGATACATCTGGAAGTGGTCTTCATAAGAGAGGATATAGAGAAAATTCAGGAGCTGCACCACTAAAAGAAACCTTAGCAGCTAGTATGGTACTTTTATCAAGATGGCAGGAAAATTATGAGCTTATAGACCCATTTTGTGGTTCAGGAACAATACTTATAGAAGCTGCTATGATAATGTTAAATATAGCACCTGGCATTAATAAAACCTTTGCTTGCGAAGCTTGGCCAACTATTCCAGATTATATATTTAAACAAGTAAGAGAAGGAGCAAAAAGAGCTGTAAAACATAAGGATATAAAACTTATTGGATATGATATTGACACTTGGGTTTTAAGAACAGCCCTAGATAACGCCTATAAAGCAGGAGTACAAGACTATATAGAATTTCAAAAAAGAGACTTTAAAGACTTTTCAACTTCAAAAGAATATGGCTTTATAATAACAAATCCTCCTTATGGAGAAAGACTTAGCGATAAAAAAGAAGTAGAAAAACTTTATAAAATATTTGGAGAATATAAAGAAAAATATAAAAATTGGGAATTTAACATAGTAACTTCCTATGAAAACTTTGAAACACCTTTTGGAAGAAAAGCTTCAAAAAACAGAAAGCTTTATAATGGAAAACTAAAATGTTATATGTATCAATACTTTGACAACCCTCTTATAAAAGGACAAGGAGATACAGTAATTCAAGAAATGATTAGAAACTCTTAAAAAGAGGCACAAAAAAAATAGAGGTTGTTGCATAAATAAATAACAATACTATATATAATATTTTATTCTTTAAAAAATATACTATATAGTTTTTAGGATTATTTAAGCAACAACTTTATTTTTTAGCTTTTTTTAATGTCTAATGTATTAAAGTCTTTTGGGTCAACATAAATGGTATTGTTAGTGTGATAAATTACCATTCCTGGTTTTGCCCCATTAGGCTTTTTTAAGTTTTTAACAAGGGTATAATCTACAGGAATTTTAGAACCATTTTTTCCTTTACTATAAAAGGCAGCTATAATAGCAGCTTGTTCTAAAGTTTCATCATCAACTTCAGTGGCTTTTATTATTACATGAGAGCCTGGAATATTTTTTGTATGAAGCCATAAATCAAACTTCCCTGCAAATTTTAGTGAAAGATAATCA
>ONGV01000233.1 GCA_900317445.1 uncultured Eubacteriales bacterium
ATCTGCCCTTTTAAATCCACTAACTTCTATAATAATGAACTTTGCTATTGTGGCTATACTTTGGTATGGTGGATATAGAGTAAATATAGGTGCTCTTACTCAAGGACAAATAATAGCCTTTGTAAATTACATGACTCAAATATCTTTAACACTTGTTGTTTTTGCAAACCTTGTTGTAATTTTCACTAAAGCCTTTGCTTCTGGAGAAAGAGTTCAAGAAATTTTAGAAATAAATTCTTCAATAACAGATGAAAATGCAAAAATTTTTCCTGTTTCTAATGCTCCAAAAGTTGAATTTAAAAATGTTTCCTTTTCATATAAAGGGTCAAATAAAAATTCACTATCAAATGCAAATATAAAAGTAAACACTGGAGAAACTATTGGTATAATTGGTGGTACTGGTTCTGGTAAAAGTACACTTATAAATCTTATTCCTCGTTTTTATGATGTAACTGAAGGAGAAGTATTAATTGATGGAGTTAATGTAAAAGACTATAATTTAAATTCTCTTAGAGATAAAATTGGAATTGTTCCTCAAAAGGCTGCTTTATTTTCTGGAAGTTTAAGAGAAAATATGACTCTTGGAAATAAAAATGCTAGTGATAAAGAAATTGAAAAAGCTTTTGATATAGCACAAGCTTCAGAATTTGTAAATTCCCTTTCAGAAGGTCTTGATACAGTTATTCTTCAAGGAGGAAAAAACCTATCTGGAGGACAAAAACAAAGACTTACTATTGCAAGAGCTTTAGTAAAAAATCCTGAAATACTTATTTTAGATGATAGTGCAAGTGCTCTTGATTTTGCCACAGATGCAAAGCTAAGAAAAGCTATTAAAGAAGAAACTAAAAATATGACTGTTTTTATAATTTCTCAAAGAGCTACATCTATTAAAAATGCAGATAAAATAATTGTTTTAGATAATGGAAACATTGTTGGTATTGGCTCTCATAATGAGCTTCTTAAAAATTGCAAGGTTTATAAAGAAATTTGCTTATCTCAATTATCTTCTGAGGAGGTGGAGAAATAATGAAAAAATCTTCAACTAAAAGATTATTATCTTACATAACAGTTCATAATAAACTTTTAATAATATCTTTATTAACAGCAATTATTAATGTATTTTTTACTTTACTAAACCCTATTCTTATAGGAGATGCAATTGATTTTATAATTGGAAAAGATAATGTAGATTTTCAGGGCATACTTAAAATTATAGGAGTATTAATATTATCTATTATTTTAGCTTCACTATCTCAATGGATAATGACTCGTTGCACAAATGTTATAACTTATAAAACAGTTCAATCTCTTAGAGAAGATGTTTTTAATAAAATAAATAAAGTTCCTTTAAAATACATAGATTCTCATTCCCATGGAGATATAATGAGCAGAATTATTAATGATATTGACCAAATTTCCACAGGACTTATTCAAGGATTTTCTCAGTTATTTACTGGAATTATAACCATTTTAGGAACTTTAGGTATAATGATAGCAATAAACTTTAAAATAGCATTAGTAGTTGTTCTTATGACACCTTTGTCCTTATTTGTTGGTGGGTTTATTGCAAAACATTCAAAGGCTATGTTTACAGAACAATCAAAAATACGTGGTGAAATAACTGGCTATATTCAAGAGATGGTAGGAAATCAAAAACTTGTAAAGGCTTTTTCTTATGAAGATAACTCTCAAGAAAAATTTGAGGAAATAAATTCAAGACTATATACTTCAGGAGTAAAATCACAATTTTTCTCCTCATTAACAAACCCTTGTACAAGATTTGTTAATGGAATAGTGTATGCAACTGTTGGAATTATTTCTGCCATAAGTGCTATTAATGGAAATATCTCAATAGGTAAAATTTCTTCATTTTTAAATTATGCAAATCAATATACAAAACCATTTAATGAAATATCTTCTGTAATTACAGAACTTCAATCTGCATTAGCCTCTGCTGAAAGAGTATTTGAAGTTCTTGATGAAGAAGATGAAATTAAAGACAAGGAAAATGCTATAGACCTTAAAGAATGTGATGGAAATATAGAAATTAAAGATGTTTCTTTCTCTTATAATCCTGATGTTAAACTTATAGAAAACTTTAATCTTTCAGTAAAAAAAGGAGAAAAAATAGCTATTGTAGGACCTACTGGATGTGGAAAAACAACTCTTATAAATCTTCTTATGAGATTTTATAATATTGATTCTGGTGAAATATTTATAAGTGGACATAATATTAATGATATAACTAGAAAAAGTTCAAGAGCTATGTTTGGTATGGTTCTTCAAGAAACTTGGCTATATTCAGGAACTATAAAAGAAAATATAGCTTATGGAAAACCTGATGCTACAGATGAAGAAATTATTGAAGCTGCTAAAATGGCTCATGCCCATGAATTTATAACAAGACTTCCAAATGGTTATGATACTAAAATTTCTGGAGATGGAAACAATATATCTCAAGGTCAAAAACAATTATTATGTATTGCTCGTATAATGCTTACAAAACCACCTATGCTTATTTTAGATGAAGCTACAAGTAGTATTGATACTCGTACAGAAATTTTTATTCAAAATGCCTTTAATAAAATGATGGAAGGAAGAACTAGCTTTATTGTAGCCCATAGACTTTCTACTATTAAAGAAGCAGATTTAATATTAGTAATGAATAAAGGACATATAATAGAACAAGGAACCCATGAAGAACTTATAGAAAAGAACGGTTTTTATGCTAACCTTTATAATAGCCAATTCTCTGTACCTATCTCTTAATGTAAAATAAAATTTATGGCTGTGGTAGTATTATTAATGCCACAGCCATAAATTTTATTCATTTTTAATATATTTTTTTAATTTTTCTAAATAAAACTTTTTTTCTTCTTCTTTCATAAAAGAAGCTTCTATAGAATTCATATTCATTTTTATTAAATCGTTATAAGTAAATCCTAATTCCTTTATTAAAATTTCATATTCTTTATCTATATTAGTATTTAATATTGCCATGTCATCTGTATTTACAGTAACCTTTATTCCATAATCATATAGTTTTTTTATTGGATGCTCCTTAAAAGAAGGCACTACATTACACTTAACATTACTTGTAACACACATTTCAAGAGTAATATTTTTATCTTTAATTTCTTTCTTAACTTCTTCTGATTTTATTGAAGTAACTCCATGTCCTATTCGCTTTGCACCAAAAGAGATTGCTGTTTTTATATTTTTAGGTCCCATACTTTCTCCTGCATGTATTGTAAAAGGAATATTTAATTTATTTGCCTCTTCAAATAAATCTCTAAAGTTTTCCATAGGAGTAACTCCTTCTGCTCCAGCTAAGTCTA
>ONGV01000222.1 GCA_900317445.1 uncultured Eubacteriales bacterium
AATAACAGAGCCTAAAATTCCTGTTATAATAACTGCAACCACTGTAATAGAAGACATACCTCCCATTTGTTCAGATAATGCCATAGCAATAGGTGTTGTTACTGACTTTGGAAGTAATGACTTTGTAAGTTCATCAGTCAAACCAAATGCTTTAGAAAGTCCTATTATACATACAAGTCCTGCAATTACACCACATATAATTCCAACTAATATAGGAAAAGCATTTTTCTTAAATAAATCAAATTTCTTATAAAGAGGTAATGCTAATGCAATTGTTGCTGGTGTTAAGAAAAATGATATTATAGAACCACCTTTACTATAATCATCATATGAAATATTAAAAATAGATAAAAATGCTACTAATACTATTATTGCAATAAGTAAGGGATTAAATATAGAGAATTTAAATTTTTCTTTAATAAGTTCCCCTATTTTATAAGCTACTATAGATATAAAAACTCCAAACACTGGGGAGCTAATTATTTCTTTCATCTTTTGCACACACCTTTCTTAAAAATTTTACAACATATGCTGTTACAACCCACACAACAGTTGTAGAAACCAAAATAATAACTATAAATGCAACAACATTTCCCTTTATCAAGTTAAAGCTAGTCATAAGACCTACTCCTGCAGGAAGAAATAAAAATGCCATATGGGATATTAAAGTATTGCATATATCTTCAATCATTTCAATTTTTACTATCTTTGTATATAATGCAACAAATAAGAAAATTAGCCCAAGAACCGTTGCTGGAATTGGTAAATTAAATGCATTTTGCACTACTGCTCCCAAAATATATGCAAGTAAAATAATCATTAATTGTTTTAAGCTTTTCACAAAAACACCTCCAAATCTTTAACTGGTCATACCACTATACCAATATACTACTTTCTCTTATTTTATTCAATCAAAAAAATATTAATCATAAATATTTTTTTGATATACAATCCAATAAAATATGAATTTTAGAAAGTTTTTGGAGTCATCATCCAATAATTCACCAATTTTAAAAAGTTTTTGGACACACCATCCAATAAAATGCTAATTAAAAAAAGTTTTTGGATAGTAAGTCCAAAAACTTTAGTTTGTATATGAAAAACTCCATATACCTCGTATTTCACTGCTTATTTCTTTATAAGTCCAGTTTTTTTCACTTCTCTTTTTGCTATTTGGATCATTAATTTTAAATTCACCATTTTTAGTATATCCTCTTAATACTATAAAGTGTCCAGTTTTTGTAAAGTGTCCTGGTCCTACACTACATATAATTGGGTGTCCATTCTTAAGTTCATTAATCATTGAGGATTCATCTAATGGAACCTCGTATGAATTTAAATTATAGTTACTTGCACCTTCAGTCATAAGTGTCCATTTTGTACCATAATCACCATCATAATACCCCGCTTTTTTACTATAATCTGCAACCACTTTAGGATTTATACTAGAATCTTTAGTAAGTCCTGTTACTACCATAGCCAAACATGTAGGTCCACATCCCTCTTTTTCTATTGTATCATTTCCATATTTAAGATTTCCCCATCTTTTATCTCCTTGCAAAAATAAAGGAATATCTAGTGACTTTATATCCTTAGAAACATCTATATTACCATAAGAATTTGAGTTACTGTCTCCAAAAACATCAATAAATTTTAATATACCAAAACAAATAAATATAATAAAAATATATAAAATTATCCTTTTTCTTAAGACTCTCTTTCTCCTTTCTTTTAATATAGCTTTCTTTCTTATTTCTTTAATGTTATTAATATTAGCTCTTTCATTTATCATATTATCATCTCCTTAGCTATAATATAATAAATTTTAATTTATACTTTATTTACTCTTTATTAATAAACCCTTAAGAATTCCTTAATACTGATAATCCTTTTAGTCTTCTACTTTATAATTAGGAATTTTAACAGAAAATGTTGTTTCTTTCTCA
The DNA here is from genome assembly GCA_900317445.1 of uncultured Eubacteriales bacterium. Classification (GTDB taxonomy): domain Bacteria; phylum Bacillota; class Clostridia; order Clostridiales; family Clostridiaceae; genus Clostridium. Next base: position 1,947 of record ONGV01000222.1, read on the forward strand.
TTACTTTCAGCAAAGATATCTCCTCCATGTTGCAAAACTATATTTTTTGCAATAGCAAGTCCAAGACCTGCTCCACCTGTATTTGTTGCTCTAGAGCTATCTAATCTAAAAAATTTTTCAAATATATTATTAAGTTTTTGTTTAGGTATTACCTTACCTGTATTAACAAAATTTATAATTGTATTTTCCTTATCCTGTTTTGCTTTGATTTTTATAACACTATTTTCATAACTATATGAAATAGCATTTTTTAATAAGTTACTAAATACTCTTGCAAGCTTATCTCTATCTGCAAAAATAGTCATATTATCTTGTAAATCTAATTCTATACTATGACCCCTTTTTGATAGGATTGGATAAAACTCATCTGCTAATTGTGCCAACATAAAATTAAGATTTATCTCTTCTTTTTC
>ONGV01000221.1 GCA_900317445.1 uncultured Eubacteriales bacterium
GCAAATTAGATATTTTAAAAAAGGTTTTTCAAAATCTGAATATATAAATTCTAGTCTTATAATGAAAATAAAAGAAAAATAATAAATAAAATCCATATAAATATATTAATTTAGAAAAAATAAAACAATATTCATATAGATATTAAAGTTTGATGTAATATAGTTTATAATATAAATGGAAAACATTTAATATTATTAAAAATAGTAAGTTTATTAATAAAAAAATAGTTTTTAATAAATATTTAATAAAACTACTTGATAATAATTATTAAATAGTTTATATTATTCATATAGATATTTATATTAACTTCAAATTTTAGGAGGGTCAAATTTTTATGGAACAATTTGAACAATGGAAAGGCTTTAAAGGTAAGCTTTGGAAAACAAGAATTAGTACAAGAGATTTCATACAAAATAACTACACACAATATGATGGTGATGAATCATTCTTAGAAGGACCAACAGAAGCTACTAATAAGCTATGGGGAAAATTACAAGAATTACAAAAAGAAGAACGTGCAAAGGGTGGAGTATTAGATATGGATACAGAAATTGTATCATCTATTACATCACATAAGCCAGGATATATAAGTGAAGAATTAAAAGACTTAGAAAAGGTTGTTGGACTTCAAACTGATAAGCCTTTAAAAAGAGCTTTCATGCCTTATGGTGGTATAAAAATGGCAGAACAAGCTTGTACAACATATGGATATACACCAGATCCTAAATTACATGAAATATTCACAAAATATCACAAAACTCATAACCAAGCAGTTTTTGATATTTACACTCCAGAAATAAAAAAGGCTCGTCACAATAAAATAGTTACAGGTCTTCCAGATACTTATGGACGTGGACGTATAGTAGGTGATTACCGTAGAGTAGCTCTTTATGGAATAGATTTTTTAATAGAAAAGAAACAAGAAGATTTTGCTAATTGTGGAAGAGACGTAATGAGAGATGATGATTTCCGTTTACGTGAGGAAATAGCAGAACAAATAAAAGCATTAAAAGAAATGAAAGTAATGGCACAAAGCTATGGATATGATATATCAAAGCCAGCTAGTAATGCAAAGGAAGCTGTTCAATGGTTATACTTTGGATACTTATCTGCAATAAAGACTCAAAATGGAGCAGCAATGAGTGTTGGACGTGTATCAACTTTCTTAGATATATACATTCAAAGAGATTTGGAAAATGGAACAATAACAGAAGAAGAAGCTCAAGAATTAATTGACCATCTTGTTATGAAGTGCAGAATGGTTAAATTTGCAAGAATACCTTCATACAATCAATTATTCTCAGGAGACCCAGTATGGGCAACACTTGAAGTAGCTGGTTTAGGTATGGACGGACGTTCAATGGTTACAAAGACAGACTACCGTTTCTTACATACATTAGAAAACATGGGACCTGCTCCAGAACCAAACTTAACAGTATTATATTCTTCAAGATTACCAGAAACATTTAAGAAGTATGCAGCTTATATTTCAATTAAGACAAGTTCTATACAATATGAAAATGATGATGTTATGAGACCTGTATGGGGAGATGACTATTCAATTTGCTGCTGTGTATCAGCTACTGAAACTGGTAAGGAAATGCAATTCTTCGGAGCTAGAGCAAACCTTGCTAAATGTTTATTATATGCTATAAATGGTGGAGTAGATTGTAAGACAAAGGATCAAGTAGGACCAGCTTATAAGGCTATAACTTCTGAATATCTTGATTATGATGAAGTAATGGAAAAATATGATGCTATGATGGATTGGCTTGCAGGATTATATGTAAATGCTTTAAATATGATTCAATATATGCATGATAAATACTACTATGAAGCTGCTGAAATGGCACTTATTGATACTGATGTAAGACGTACATTTGCAACAGGAATAGCAGGATTCTCTCATGTAATAGATTCATTATCAGCTATTAAATATGCAAAGGTTAAGACAATTCGTGATGAAGACGGAATAGTTGTAGACTTTGAAACAACTGGAGACTTCCCAAGATACGGAAATGATGATGACCGTGCAGATGAAATAGGAGAATGGTTATTAAAGACATTCTTAGATAAGTTAAAGAAATGTTACACTTATCGTAATTCAGAACCAACAACTTCAATACTTACAATAACTTCAAACGTAGTTTATGGTAAGGCAACAGGAGCTCTTCCAGATGGACGTAAGGCAGGAGAACCATTATCTCCAGGAGCTAATCCAAGTTATGGTGCAGAACAAAATGGTTTATTAGCATCATTAAACTCAGTTGCTAAGCTTCCATATGAAGATGCATTAGATGGTATTTCTAATACTCAAACTATAAACCCAAGTGCATTAGGACATGATGATAATGAACGTGTTAAGAATTTAGTTCAAGTTTTAGATGGATACTTTAACCAAGGAGCTCATCACCTTAACGTAAATGTATTTGGAATTGAAAAGTTAAAGGATGCTATGGAACATCCAGAAAAAGAAGAATATGCAAACTTTACAATCCGTGTATCAGGATATGCTGTTAAATTTATTGATTTAACTCGTGAACAACAACTTGATGTTATTTCAAGAACTTGTCATGAAAGAATGTAATAGACTTATGAAGGGATATATTCATTCATTAGAAACATTTGGTTCTGTAGATGGACCAGGAATAAGATTTGTTATATTTGTACAGGGCTGTGGCATGAGATGTGAATTTTGCCACAACCCAGATACTTGGAATATGCAAAAAGGGGAAGAATTTACCTCAGATGAATTACTTGAAAAAGCAATAAGATATAAATCTTACTGGGGAAAAGATGGAGGAATTACTGTAAGTGGTGGAGAAGCCTTGATGCAGATAGACTTTTTAATTGATTTATTTAAAAAAGCAAAAGCACAAGGCATAAATACTACACTAGATACAAGTGGAAATCCATTTACTAAAGAAGAACCTTTTTTCACTAAGTTTAATGAACTTATGGAATATACAGATTTAATACTTCTTGATATAAAGCATATAAATGATGAAGAGCATATAAAGCTTACAGGACAAACTAATAAAAATATTTTAGATATGGCAAGGTATCTTTCTGAGATTAAAAAGCCAGTTTGGATTAGACATGTATTAGTTCCAGAAAGAAATGACTATGATAATTATTTAATAGAACTAGATAACTTTATTAAAGAATTAGATAATGTTCAAAGAGTTGAAATTCTTCCATATCACACATTAGGAGTATATAAATGGCAAGAACTTGGTATTGAAAACCATCTTGAGAAAGAAGGTATCAATCCTCCTTCAAAAGAAAGGATAGAAAATGCCAATAATTTACTTCACACTAAAGATTATACAGGATATTTAAAATAAGATACAATTTTCTATGTATTAAAAAGCTACATTAGAGTTTTTTCTCATGTAGCTTTTTAATTTTGCAGATTGAATATATTGTTTTGATTTTGAATTGGTTTATAGAAAAGAAAAATAATATATTTAATCTGTCTTTTTATATAGAAAAATAATTGATAATTAGTTTCTTATGAAAATAAATATTGACAAAGCATGAATTTAAAATTAAAATTATAAAGAATTATGATAATGAATATCATTTATAACAAAGGGGGAATTATGAAGTATATTTATTTAAGTTTAGCATTTTTATTTTTAATAATAGGTGCTATTGGAATTATTATCCCAGTACTACCAACAACTCCATTTTTGCTATTAGCATCATATTTTTTTGGAAAGGGGTCAAAAAGAGTTCAAAATTGGTTTTTATCTACTAAATTATATAAAAATCATTTAGATAGCTTTGTTAAATCTAAAGCTATGACAATGAAAACTAAGGTATCAATTCTTATTCCTGCTTCTTTAATGCTTATTTTAGCTTTTATTATAACAGGAAGTGTACATGCTAGAATATTTATTTTAACAGTTATGATATTTAAATATTATTATTTTACTTTTAAAATAAAAACAATAAATGCATAAAAATAATAATTCTAAAAAAAGATAAATTTAAAAAAAGGAAAAATAATGAAAGAAAATATTTCAATGAAAAGAGAAAATGAAAAAAAAATTGTTAATTTAATGATTAAAATTTATTGTAAAGGGCATAATCATGGAAGGGAAATTCCTTGTAGTGAATGTAAAAAACTAATTGAATATGCAGAGTTTAGAACAAAACTGTGTCCCTTTATGGAAAATAAAACATTCTGTAGCAACTGCAAAGTTCATTGCTACAAGCCTGATATGAGAGAAAAAATAAGAGAAGTTATGAAGTATTCAGGTAAAAGAATGCTTTTTTATCATCCTATTTTGGCAATAAAGCATGTTAAAGAAAGTATGAAAGAAAAACGAGGAAAGAAAAATGATGATAAATAAAAGACTAATTGGATTAGTTAATGATTCAAAAAAGTACATAAAATACACTGTTATATTCAATTGGATTTCACTAATTGCAAATATAATTTCAATATTTTTTATTGCAAACTTATTAGAAAAAGTTTTTAATAAAAATTTTACAATGAAAAATTTAATAATAACAGCCTTAGTAACAATAATTGCTATAATTATAAGAGTAATATGCAATATTTTTGTTTCAAAAATGGCCTATTATTCTTCTGTAAATGTAAAAAGAGTTTTAAGAGAAAAAATATATAATAAACTTACAAAGCTTGGCTCTTCATATACTGAAAAGGTATCAACATCAGAAGTAGTTCAAGTTTCAGTAGAAGGAATAGAACAGTTAGATATTTATTTTAGCAAGTATCTACCACAGCTATTTTATAGCCTTTTAGCACCATTAACCTTATTTATAATTTTATCCTTTATAAATTTTAAATCAGCACTAGTTCTTTTAATTTGTGTTCCATTAATTCCAGTTTCAATTATAGCAGTACAAAAGTTTGCTAAAAAGCTTTTAAATAAGTACTGGGGAATTTATACAAATCTTGGAGATAGCTTTTTAGAAAATCTTCAAGGCCTTACCACTTTAAAAATATATAAAGCTGATGAAAAAAAATCTAAGAAAATGGATGAGGAAGCAGAAAACTTTAGAAAAGTTACTATGAGAGTTTTAACTATGCAATTAAATTCTATAAGTATAATGGATTTAGTTGCCTTTGGAGGAGCTGCCCTTGGAATAATAATAAGTATAAGTGAATTTAAAAGAGGAAATATAAATTTTGCAGGAACCTTTGCAATTATAATGTTAAGTAGTGAATTTTTTATACCTTTAAGACTTTTAGGTTCATTTTTCCATATAGCTATGAATGGAATGGCAGCAAGTGATAAAATCTTTAAAATATTAGA
>ONGV01000219.1 GCA_900317445.1 uncultured Eubacteriales bacterium
CAGTCAAAGAAAGAAAAAGAAGCTAAGAAAAATCAAAAAGTTATCAGTATCAAAGAAATTAGAGTTTCTTTAACTATTGAAGAACATGATATTGATATTAAAGCTAAAAATGCAAGAAAGTTCTTATTAGATGGAGACAAAGTAAAAATCACTGTCAGATTCAGAGGAAGAGAAATGGAGCTTTCTCATCTAGGATTAAAGATTTTAGATAAATTTCAAAGCAAGCTAGAAGATGTATCTATAGTTGAAAAGCCTGCTAAAAAAGAAGGAAGAAGTATGACAATGGTTTTAGGCCCTAAGAAGGCGTAATCAGAGAGGAGGAAAATTATCATGCCAAAAATGAAAACTCATAGAGGTGCAGCAAAAAGATTTAAGAAAACAGGAACAGGAAAGTTAAAGAGAGCAAAGGCTTTTAAGAGCCATATCTTAACTAAGAAAACTACAAAGAGAACAAGAAACTTAAGAAAGACTGGATATGTTTCAGCAAATCAAGAAAAAGTAATGAAGAAATTATTACCATACCTATAGGATTTAGGATACAGGAGGTTTAGACAATGGCAAGAGTAAAGAGAGCGGTTAATTCTCGTAAAAATCATAAGAAAGTATTAAAACTTGCAAAAGGATACTATGGTGGAAAGAGCAAGTTATTTAAAACTGCTAATGAATCAGTTATAAGAGCATTAAGAAATGCATATGTAGGAAGAAAGTTAAAGAAGAGAGATTATAGAAGACTTTGGATAGCTAGAATAAATGCAGCTACAAGAATGAATGGTCTTTCATATTCTAAGTTCATGAATGGAATGAAGTTAGCTGGAGTTGACATAAACAGAAAGATGTTATCTGAAATAGCTATCAACGATCCAAAGGCTTTTGCTGAATTAGTAGAAGTAGCTAAGAAACAACTAAATGCTTAATTTTGCAATAACATTATAAATGCGACTAAAGTCGCATTTATTTTTATATGGGAAAATATATAGCCTTTGGAGTGATTATTAATGAATTATATGAAAAAAAGTAAAACTTCACAATTAAGTGGAGTTCAAATTTTAGCATTAGGATTTGCTATAGTTATTCTTATAGGAGCAGTAATTTTAACTCTTCCTATATCATCTAAAAGTGGTAATGCTACAAATTTTTTAGATTCACTTTTTACAGCAACTTCAGCAGTATGTGTAACAGGGCTTGTAACATTGGATACTGGAACATATTGGAATGAGTTTGGTCAAGTTGTAATTATGCTTTTAATAGAAGTTGGTGGACTTGGGTTCATGGCATTTACAACCTTTTTAGCAATTTTATTAAGAAGACGAATTACTTTAAGAGATAGACTTATAATGCAAGAGGCCATGAATACCTTTAGCATTCAAGGTTTAGTAAAAATGGTAGAAAGAATAGTTTTATTTACTGTTTTAGTACAAATTATTGGGGGAGTATTACTTGCAACACAGTTTATTAAAGACTATGGATTTTTAAAAGGATTATATTTTGGAATATTTCATTCAGTATCAGCTTTTTGTAATGCAGGTTTTGATTTATTTGGAGGGTATAGTAGTGTAACTTCTTATTCAACTAATGCTATAGTTTTATTAACTCTTAGTATAATAATAATAGTTTCAGGTTTAGGATTTACAGTTATAATAGAACTTCTTAAATATAAAACAGATAGAAGATTATCTACCCATACCAAGTTAGTGCTTTTAATGACTTCAATACTTTTATTTGGAGGAATATTATTTATGTTTGCACTAGAGTATAATAATCCAGAAACATTAGGACCTATGAGCATTAAAAATAAAATATTAAATGCAATATTTTCTGGGGTATCTCCTAGAACTGCCGGTTTTAATAGCATATCCTTAGATAAAATGACTTCTGGAGGAAAATTTTTAACAATAATCCTTATGTATATTGGAGGTTCACCAGGTTCAACAGCTGGAGGATTAAAAACTGCAACCTTTGGTATAATTGTATTAACTGTAGTAAGTGTTATTAAAGGAAGAGAAGACACAGAACTATTTGGAAGAAGACTATCTAAAGAATTAGTTTATAGAGCATTTGCAATACTTATGATAAGTTTTAGTCTTGTTGTTGTTGTTACAATGTTATTATGTATTACACAACCAAAAGAACAATTTATAGATTTATTATATGAGGCTACATCAGCTTTTGCAACAGTTGGATTAACTACTGGTGTTACACAAAGATTAAATTTTATTGGAAAAATAATTATAATGATAACAATGTACTTTGGTAGAGTTGGGCCATTAACTGTAGCATTAGCTTTAACAAATAAGAGAAAAAATAAAGGTTATAGATATCCAGAAACAAAGATATTAATTGGTTAGAGGGTGATTTTTTTGAGTAAAAAACAATTTGTAGTAATTGGGCTTGGTAGATTTGGTTCATCAATTGCAACTACATTATATTCTTTAGGAAATGATGTATTAGTAATAGATAAAAATGAAGATTTAATTCAAGATATTGCAAGTGAAGTAACTCATGCAGTTCAAGCTGATGCAACAGATGAAAATGCATTAAGAGCTTTAGGTATAAGAAATTTTGATGTAGCAATAATATCTATTGGTGGAGATATACAATCAAGTGTTATGGCAACATTAATTCTTAGAGAGCTTGGAGTTAAGTACATAATTGCTAAGGGAAATGGAGAATTACATGCAAAAGTTTTATATAAAATTGGGGCAGATAGAGTAGTTTTACCAGAAAAAGATATGGGAGTAAGAGTAGCTCACAACATAATTTCTTCTAGTATACTTGATTACATTGAACTATCATCAGATTATAGCATAATGGAAGTAAAAGCTTTTGAAGATTGGGTAGGAAAAGATTTAAAAAGTCTTAACCTTAGAAAAAAATATGGAATAAATGTAATAGCTATTAAAAAAGGAGAAAAGATAAATTTAAATCCAGCAGCAGATGATAAAGTTTGTAAAGATAATGTAATAGTAGCTATAGGTTCAAAAGAAGCATTAACTAGTCTTGAAGGTGAAATAATAAAGGATTAAGAGGTGTAGTTCTTGATTTTTATAGAAAGTAAAGAAAATAGTTTATATAAAGAAACAAAAAAATTAAAAGAAAGAAAAGTAAGAGATAAAAAAGGAAAGTACATAATTGAAGGCTTTAGACTTATTGAAGAGGCTTTTAGAGCAAATTTAAATATAGAATATATTTTTGTGGATGACGAAAATAATAAAAGGATAGAAGAATATTTAGGAAAATATTTAAATGATAATGTAAAAGTATATGGATTAAGAGATAACCTTATTAAAGAATTATGTTCTACAGAAAAGCCTCAAGGAGTAGTAGCAGTAGTTAAGAGAAATGCTGTAAATTTAAATTTTCAAGGAGATTTTTATCTCTTATGTGATAAACTACAAGACCCTGGAAACCTTGGAACTATAATAAGAACAGCTCATGCAGCAGGAGTAGATGGAATTATTTTAACAAAGGGTACTGTAGATGTGTATAATGAAAAAACAATAAGAGCTAGTATGGGCTCATTATTTCATGTTCCAGTAATTTATGATGATAAAGATAATACAATAATAAAAAGCTTATGTAATAAAGGTTTTTCTCTTTTATCAACTTCTCTTGAAGGAGATAAAGACTTTTTTGAAGAGGATTTAAGTGGTAATTTAATAATTTCTGTTGGAAATGAAGGTAATGGAGTAAGTAAAGAGATATATGAATTATCAAATAAAAAAGTAAAAATTCCCATGCCAGGTGGTGCTGAGTCTTTAAATGTAGCAATAGCAACTTCTATAATTTTATATGAAAAAGTTAGGCAAAATAAGTTGAAATTTTAGAAAAACATCTGTATAATGTAAAAGTAATTAAATAATGACAAAGCTGTGAATGAGAAAGTAGATATAATTAAGTTTTCAGGGAGAAGTGGTCATAGACTGAAAGCCATTTTAAATAAGGTTATATTGAAGTTCCCTCAGGAGCTCTAGCTGTGAAATTTTTAGTAGTAGCTAGCGGAAAACCGTTAATTTAATTTGAGTTGGGTTTTTATAATAAAAGCCAATTAGGGTGGTAACGCGGAAATATTTTCGTCCCTTTCATGGGACGAATTTTTTTTATGTTTAAAAATGTTTTATAGAGAAGAAAGGAGAAGAAAATATAATGCAAAATAAGTTAAACGAAATTCAAGAAACTGCTTTAAAGTTAATTGAAGAAGCCAAAGACAGTGCTACTCTTCAAGATATAAGAGTAAAGTACTTAGGTAAA
>ONGV01000218.1 GCA_900317445.1 uncultured Eubacteriales bacterium
AAGTGGCGGAACTGGCAGACGCACAGGACTTAAAATCCTGCGGTGGTTAAACACCGTACCGGTTCGATTCCGGTCTTCGGCACCAAAGACTTAAGAGTTTTCTTAAGTCTTTTTTGTTTTGCAAAAAATTATAGTTAATTAAGTAAAAGATATTATTTTATCTAAAGACTTACTCTGTCTAATTATATTCTATGAGAAATATTATAAATAATGTATAATAAAATTATTATGTAATTAGAATGGAGGAATAAATTTATGGAAATAATAAAAAAAATATTATTAATAGTATTAGTTATAATATTTTTTCTACCATTTATAATGGTGCCAATATCACTGCTTTATAATTATAAAATCAATAAACTTCAAAAAAAGATAAGGGAAGAAGTTAATGAAAGAAATGTTCAAACTTTTACTGCTTGGTTTATATTTGGACCTTTATTTAAATCAGAAAGTATTTGGAATAGATTAATAGAAACTTTTAATATAATAAATAATGATCCTAATATAAGAGATGAATCTAAAGAAAAATTATATAATGCATATAAAAATAGAGGATGTAATCCAGGAAAATTAAAAAATAAAAAATATATAAAAAAAACAAACAAAAAGAAATAAGTTAATAAATAAGTGTAAATTATTATTTTATGTTGATTTATAGTTTATCAATATAAGAATTAATAATTTACACTTTTTTTGTTTTACATAAAAGTATAGTAAAGAATTATTTTTTACTTAAAAATTATTAGATAAATTTAAGTTAAAGAATTTTAGTTGAAATAAAAAAGAGTTGTTTAGAGAAAAATAGGAAATATGATATTAGTTGTCTTACGAAAAAATAAATATTAACTTTAAAGTGACACAAATTAACAAAAGTAAATGATATAATTACTATACAAAATATGGTAATTAGGAGGGCGCTTATGCAATATGGAATAGATATGGAATCCTACAAAAGGGTAGGTCAAGAAAAAAAGAAGAAATTTAAAGTAAAAGAAGAACCTCTTATTATGTTAAGTGTATTTTTGTGTGGATTATTAGTTAGTAGAGTATTAATCCTTATAGAGAATAATAATTTTAATATAATAGCACCATTTGGAATAGCATATATTATGGCAGTTAGTGCTAAGGGTAATGAAAAAAGGGTTATTATGGGGAGCATAGGTGTCTTATTAGGTTATTTAAGTATTCTTAACAAAATAGAAAATAATTACATCAATATAATTATTTTATTAATAATAAGTGGATATTCCCTATTAATAAAAAAATCTAATAAAAAAATAAAAGATATAAGTTTTTTTGCAATAACAGTTATATCATACTTAATCTATGGAGCTTTGGTAAAAAACTATGATTTAAATATTAATATATTGGTATCTTTAGTTAATATAATTATTACTATTCCTATTTATTATGTGATTAAGTATGGAATAAATTGTTTAAAAGAAATAGACAGTAATTATTTTTTCTCTACAGAAGAAATAATTAGTATAGGAATATTAATATCCTTAGCCATAGCTGGAATTGGAAGTATAAGTGTTTTTGGAGTATCTATAAGAGCTATATTTGCTTATGCGGTTATATTAGTTATAGCATTTATAGGTGGTGGAGCTTATGGTGCAGCTATTGGAGTATCTATGGGAATAGTAATTGGTATTAGTTCTGGAAATATGATGGAAAGCATTGCTTTTTATGGCCTTGCAGGACTTATTTCTGGAATATTTAAAGATACGGGAAAAATATTTGGATTTTTAGCTTATATAATAATGTATTTAGCTTTAGCTCTGAGTTCTGTGGGCTTAGAGCCCATTAATATAATTCCTATAGGTATAGCTGGTATATTATTTTTTTTAATGCCTAAAAGTATATTATCAAAACTAGAAATTGAAATAGATACAGATAAAAAAAGAAATAAAATAAATGAAGTAGAGCTTAGGGAAATAAAAAAAGAATTTACAAATAAGGTTCAAGAATTAGGAGAAGCTTTAGCAACTGTTTCAAATGTACTAAAAAATTTAAGTGACAATGAAAATCTTAGATTTAAAAATGTTAGCACTGCATTAATAGAAAATTTAGCAGATAGAGTTTGCTCTGGATGTAGTAAGTGTAATAATTGTTGGAATAAAGATTTTAATATAACTTACAATGCTTTTCAAAATATTATAAAGGGAAGTGAAAGAGGAAGGTTAATTTTTCCTGCTGAATTAGAAAAGACTTGCTTAAATAAATTAGATTTAATAAAAAATACAGATAAAGTTATAAAACAATATAGAAATAATCAGGCAATGAAAGAAAGACTTGAAGAAGGGCGTGATATAGTAGCAAATCATATTTCTGGAATAGCAGAAACCTTAGATGAAATGCTAAATGGTTTTACTCAGGAAGTATCATTATGTCCTGAGTTAGAGAAGGCTATAAGAAAAGCATTAAATAAAAGTGCTATATCATATAAAAATGTATTTTCATATAGGGATATTAATGGCAGAGTAAAAGTAAAAATCACCCTTAAAAATTGTGGGGGAGCAAGAAAGTGCTATAAAGAAATTATTCCTATCATAAACAGTATAACCAACACTCCTATGTATATAGGAGATGAGGGATGCAATATAGACCCTGTAAGTAAGGATTGTAGTATAGTTTTTGAGGAGACTCCTAAATATAATATTGTTTCATATGGAGCTATAGCACCTAAAAGGGGAGAAAAATATATTGGTGATACCTATAGCTTTGGAAAAACTAAGGATGGTTCTTATATGACAATAATAAGTGATGGTATTGGCTCTGGAGCAGAGGCAGGAAGGGAAAGTAAAGCAACTATAGAACTAATAGAGAAATTTATTGAAGAAGGTTTTGGAAAAGAAGTTACTGTTGATATGGTAAATTCCATAATGGCTATGAGATTTGAGGAGGAGGAGAAATATTCAACTTTAGATTTTAATAAAATTGATATGTATTCAGGAGAGGCTTCTTTTCTAAAAATAGGAGGTGTTGCAAGTTTTATAAAAAGAGGAAAGAAGGTGACAGTGATTGAATCAAAACTCCCACCACTTGGAGTAGTAGATAAAATAGAACTTGATGAAATAAAATTTAATGTAAAAGGTGGAGATTTAATTGTTATGGTAAGTGATGGAGTAATTGATGTAGATAAGAGTATGGTGGGAGATTTTAATTGGCTAGAAGATTTTTTACAAAATGCATCTAAAGATCCTAAAACATTGGCAGGTGATATTTTAGACAAGGCAAAGGAATTGAGTGGAGGAATTGTTAGGGATGATATGACAGTAGTTGTATCTAGAGTTTATCCAGTATATTAAAAATAGAAAAAAATAGTCGGCTAATATACAGTCGGCTATTTTAATTTTAATAATATAAGGTTAAAATAGTAATGAAATAATATGAATTGAGGAATATATTATGAATTACGATATTAAAAAAAGATTTTTAAAATTTATAAAAGAGAAAAACATAGTAAAAAGTGGTGATAAGATTTTAGTTGGACTATCTGGAGGACCAGATTCTGTTTGTATGTTAAGCCTTTTATGTAGCATTAGAGAAGGAGAAAAAATAGAAATTGCTGCTGCTCATATAAATCATATGTTAAGAGGAGAAGAGGCAAATAAAGATGAAGAGTATTCAAAAAAGTTATGTGAAGAGTTAGGCGTAAGATTTTTTTCTAAAAGAATAGATATAAATAAGTATGCTTTAGAAACAGGAAAATCATCAGAACTTGCAGGAAGAGAAGCAAGATATAACTTTTTTAATGAAATAATAAATAAGATTAATTTTAATAAAATTGCAACAGCACATAATGCAAATGACCAAGCAGAAACTATTTTAATGAGAATAATGAGGGGAACAGGGTTAGAAGGTTTAGGTGGAATTCCTGTAGAAAGAGAAGGAAAATATATAAGACCAATATTGTTTATGAAGAGAGAAGAAGTAGAACAGTATTGTAAGGAAAATAATCTTACTCCTCATATAGATGCAACTAATTTAGAGAGGATATATAGTAGAAATAAAGTAAGATTAGATATACTTCCATATATGAAAAATAATTTTAACCCTAATGTAGTAGAAACTATAAATAGAATGGCATTACTTCTTCAAGAAGATAATAATTTTATTGAAGAAGAGGTTAATAAAGTATATAAAAATAATTGTACAGAAAAAGATAATAGTATAGTTATAAATAAAATGTTATTTGAAAAACATAATTCAATAGTTACAAGGGTTATAAGAAAAGCATTATTTACAATAAATAAAAGCAATTATGATATGGAAATGAAGAATATTGAAGATATAATAGAATTGAGAAATTTAGGAACAAATAAGAGAGTAGATTTGCCTAAAGGGATATATGCAGAAAATGTTTATGAAGATATAATTATAAAGAAAAGGGAAGTTGTAGAAAGTAGAGTATCAAATGAATTAATTTTAGATAAAAAGGATATATTACATAATGAAGTTATATTTGATGAATATATTATAAATTTTCATGTAAATAACAACAAAGATATTAAACAAGAAAATAATGAATTAATAAAAAGTTTTGATTATGATAAGATAAATAGTGTTACTATAAGGTTTAGAAAAGATGGTGACAGAATAACTCCCTTAGGAATGAAAGGAAGCAAAAAGCTTAAAGATATATTTATAGACATGAAAATACCTCAAGAAAAAAGAAATAAAATCCCATTAATTCAATTTGATGATGATATCTCCTGGATAATTGGAGTAAAAATGTCTGATAAATTTAAAATTACAAAGGAAACAAAAAATATATTAAGAATTAGTGTAAAAAGAAAGGAATTATAAAAAATGAAAAACGATATAAAAGAAGTACTTATTAGTGAAGAAGAAATTTTAAGTAAGGCAAAAGAAATTGGAGAGAAAGTAAGCAAAGATTATGCAGGAAAACCACTTTTATTAGTTGGTGTATTAAAGGGTTCTGTAGTGTTTATTTCAGACCTTATGAAAAATATATCTATAAAATGTGAAGTAGATTTTATGGCTGTTTCAAGCTATGGAAATTCAACAGAATCATCAGGAGTAGTTAGAATATTAAAAGACTTAGATAGTAGTATAGAAGGAAAAAATTTATTAATTGTAGAAGATATTATAGATAGTGGAACAACATTAGATTATCTTTCAAAATATTTCAAAGAAAGAGGTGCTAAAAGTGTAGCAATAGCAACATTATTAAATAAACCAGCTAGAAGAAAAGTAGACCTTAAAGTTGATTATATTGGCTTTGAAGTTCCAGATGAATTTATAGTTGGATATGGAATTGACTATGCAGAAAACTATAGAAATCTACCATTTATAGGAACATTAAAACCAGAAGTATATGAAAAATAAAATATAACCTTATTGTATTGATAAAATCCTTATGGTAAAATTTATAATAATTATAGAGAGGGGGGCATTGGATGAAAAGAAATTCAGGCTCAGCTGTATGGTTGGTAGCTTTATTATTAATAATTTGTGTATCTGCTTTTGCAAAGCCTGGGAGAAGCAGTACAAACGACATACCATACAGTACATTTAAACAAAATTGGGAAAGTGACAAAATAGAAAGTATAATCATACAACAAGATAAGATGTTAATAGAAGGAAAAACTAAAGATGGAAAGGCTTTTTCAACATATTCTTCAAGTGAAATGATGGTATCTTTAATGGAAGAACATCCAAATGATAGTGTTGTAATAACTTTTAAGGCACCATCAAATAGTGGAGTATGGTTAAGCATTATTCCTATGGTAATTCTTATTGTTATTTTATTAGTATTTATGTTTATGATTACCCAACAATCTCAAAACAGTGGAAGTGGAAGAAGTGTTATGAATTTTGGTAAAAGTAGAGCCAAAAGAGCACTTCCAAATTCTCAAAAAGTTACATTTAAAGATGTGGCTGGTGCTGATGAAGAAAAGGCAGAATTAGAAGAAATAGTAGACTTTTTAAAACAACCTTCCAGATATATAGAAATGGGTGCAAGAATACCAAAAGGGGTACTTTTAGTTGGGCCTCCTGGAACAGGAAAAACATTATTAGCAAAAGCAATTTCTGGAGAAGCTGGAGTTCCATTTTTCAGTATATCAGGTTCAGATTTTGTAGAAATGTTTGTTGGTGTTGGTGCATCAAGAGTAAGAGATTTATTTGAAGAAGCTAAGAAAAATGCACCTTGTATTGTATTTATAGATGAAATTGATGCAGTAGGAAGACAAAGAGGAGCTGGACTTGGTGGAGGTCATGATGAAAGAGAACAAACATTAAATCAACTATTAGTTGAAATGGATGGTTTCGGAGTAAATGAAGGAATAATAATGATAGCTGCAACAAACAGACCAGACATATTAGATCCAGCATTATTAAGACCAGGAAGATTTGATAGACAAATTACAGTGGGAGCTCCTGATGTAAAAGGCAGAGAGGAAATATTAAAAGTTCATACAAGAAAGAAACCTTTAGCTCCAGATGTGGATTTAAAAATTTTAGCAAAAAGAACACCAGGTTTTTGTGGAGCAGACCTTGAAAACTTAGCAAATGAAGCTGCATTATTAGCAGTTAGAAGAGAAAAGAAACTTATATCTATGGAAGAAATGGAAGAAGCAATAACAAGAGTAATTGCAGGACCAGAAAAGAAGAGTAGAGTTATAAGTGAACATGATAGAAGACTTACAGCTTATCATGAAGCAGGTCACGCAGTAGTAATGAAGTTACTTCCAAATTCAGATCCGGTACATGAAATATCAATTATTCCAAGAGGAAGAGCTGGAGGATATACTATGCATCTTCCAGAAGAAGATACGGCATATACATCTAAATCTAAATTAAAAGATGAAATGGTTGGACTTCTTGGAGGAAGAGTAGCAGAACAATTAATAATAGGAGACATAAGTACTGGTGCTAAAAATGATATAGACAGAGCAAGTGCAATAGCTAGAGCTATGGTTATGGAATATGGAATGAGTGAAAAAGTGGGAACTATTTCATATGGAAATGATCATAATGAAGTTTTCCTAGGAAGAGATTTAGGAAATGGAAGAAACTTTAGTGAAGAAATAGGAGCACTATTAGATAGTGAAATTAAAGCTCTTATAGATAATGCATATAAAAATGCCGAACAATTGTTAAAAGATAACATAAATAAACTTCATGCAGTTGCAAAAGCATTACTTGAAAAAGAAAAGCTTGAAGGTAGTGAATTTGCTGAAATATTTGAAAATGCATAAAATGACATAGTAAAGGAACCTTAATTGGTTCCTTTATTTTTTTAGTTTTACGAACTTTATTAATTTAAAATTAATAAATATTCGATTTTTTATTTTAAATAGCTATTAAAAATGATATAATCAATAAAGTATTTATTTTCAACACTAAAAAACTAAAGGAGTGTTTATTAATATGAAAAGTGATATTCAAATAGCACAAGAAGCTAAAATGGAACCAATTGTTAAAGTAGCTGAAAAAATCAATTTAACAGAAGATGATATAGAATTATATGGTAAATATAAATGTAAAATATCATTAGATGTTCTAAAAAAGAACAAAGATAAAAAAGATGGAAAGTTAGTATTGGTTACAGCAATAAATCCTACCCCAGCTGGAGAAGGAAAATCAACAGTTACAGTTGGATTAGGACAAGCTTTCTGTAAAAAGGGGAAAAATGCAGTAATAGCATTAAGAGAACCTTCTTTAGGACCAGTATTTGGAGTTAAGGGAGGAGCAGCAGGTGGTGGATATGCACAAGTTGTTCCAATGGATGATATAAACTTACATTTTACTGGTGATATGCACGCTATAACTTCTGCAAATAATCTTTTATGTGCAGCTATAGATAACCATATACATCAAGGAAATGCTTTAAGAATTGATTCAAGAAGAATTACTTTTAAAAGAGTAATGGATATGAATGATAGAGCTTTAAGAAACATAGTAGTAGGTATGGGTGGAAAAGCTAATGGTTTTGTTAGAGAAGATGGATTCATGATAACTGTAGCATCTGAAATAATGGCTATATTATGTTTAGCTACAAGTCTTGATGACTTAAAGAAGAGAATGGGCGAAATAGTAGTAGCTTACGATTTAGACGGAAATCCTGTATATGCTAAGCAACTAGAAGTTGAGGGAGCTATGGGATTACTAATGAAAGATGCTGTAAAACCTAACTTAGTTCAAACTTTAGAAAATACTCCAGCTATAATTCATGGAGGACCTTTTGCAAATATTGCTCATGGATGTAACTCAATATTAGCAACAAAAATGGCATTAAAGCTTGGAGATATAGCTATAACTGAAGCCGGATTTGGAGCAGACTTAGGTGCAGAAAAATTCTTAGATATAAAATGTAGATATGGTGGATTAAAGCCAAATTGTGTAGTAGTTGTTGCTACAATAAGAGCATTAAAGCATCACGGTGGAGTTAGTAAGGAAGATTTAAACACTCCAAATGTTGAAGCACTTGCAAAGGGTATAGTAAACTTAGAAAAGCAAGTTGAAAATATAAAGAAATTTAACGTTCCAGTAGTTGTTGCAATAAATAAATTTGTATCAGATAGCGAAGAGGAAGTTAAGTACATAAAAGAATTCTGTAACAATATGGGAGTTAAAGTTGCACTTTCTGATGTATGGGCTAAAGGCGGAGAAGGTGGCCTTGAATTAGCTGACATAGTAGAAGATGTTATGAATAATGAGGAATCTAATTTTGCTCCAATATATTCAGCAGAAGATACAATAGAAAATAAAGTATTAAAAATTGCACAAGAAATATATGGTGCAGATGGTGTTACATATACTCCAGCAGCAATGAAACAAATAAGAGAACTTGAAAAGTTTGGATTAGATAAGTTACCAATATGTATGGCAAAAACTCAATATTCATTATCAGATAATCCATCATTACTTGGAAGACCTGAAGGATTTAATATAACAGTTAAAGAAGTTAGAGTATCTAATGGAGCTGGTTTTGTAGTTGTATTAACAGGTAATGTTATGACTATGCCAGGACTTCCAAAGGTACCAGCAGCAAATAAAATGGATATTTTAGAAAGTGGAGAAATTGTAGGGTTATTCTAATTTAGAGCTTAAAATTCTTGACAAATAATATTAAATTGCTAAAATAAAGTTGTTAAAAATAAGTTATACTAAAAAGGCAGCTGCAAGGCTGCTTTTAGTATGTATTGAAGGGGTGCTCTTATGATTTTACTTGTGGATGTAGGAAACACTAATATTGTATTAGGAGTTCAAAAGGATGATAGTTATATAGCAAGTTGGCGTATTTCAACAGATGCGAAAAAAACATCTGATGAATATGCAATTCAAGTTATGCAACTTTTTGAACAAAATGATTTAGACCCTAAAGGTGTTAAAGGAGTAATAATATCTTCTGTAGTTCCTAATATAATGCATTCATTAGAAAATATGGTTAGAAAGTGTTTTAGAATAGAACCTGTAGTTGTGGGTCCAGGAATAAAAACAGGTATAAATATTAAGTATGATAATCCTAAAGAAGTTGGAGCAGATAGAATAGTTAATGCTGTAGCTGCATATGAAATATATAAAAGGGCTATGATAATAATAGACTTTGGAACTGCTACAACATTTTGTGCTATAACTGCTTCTGGAGATTATCTAGGTGGTTGTATAATTCCAGGGGTTAAAATTTCATCTGATGCATTATTTGAAAGAACAGCAAAACTTCCAAGAGTAGAATTAGAGATGCCTGATAATATCATATGTAAAAATACAATTACAAGTATACAGGCTGGACTTATTTATGGATATGTTGGTCAAGTAGAATACATAGTTAAAAAGATGAAAGCTGAAATGACTAGAAATAATAAATGTGAAGAGCCTTTTGTAATAGCAACTGGAGGGTTAGGTAAGTTAATAGCTAAAAATACTAAGATTATTGATGAACTTGCTCCAGATTTAACATTAGAAGGATTAAAAATATTGTATAAGAAAAACAAGGAGTAGTTTTAATGAAAATAGGAAATCTGGTATTTGAAAATGAAGTGTTTTTAGCACCTATGGCTGGAGTTACTGATATATCATTTAGAGGTCTTTGCAAAGAGATGGGATGTGGATTAGTGTACACAGAAATGGTAAGCTCAAAAGCTTTATACTATGGAAGTGGAAATACTCAAAGCCTTTTGAGAATAGCAGATGAGGAAAGACCTGTAGCAGCACAAATTTTTGGAAGAGAACCTAAGGTTATGGCAGAAGTTTGTGAAAAATACTTTAATGATAGAGAAGATATTTGCATAATAGATATAAATATGGGATGTCCAGTTAAGAAAATTGTTAATAATGGTGAAGGGTCAGCTTTAATGAAAGAGCCTGGGCTTGCGGCAGAAATAGTAAGGGAACTTAAAAAAGTTTCTACAAAGCCTGTTACTGTTAAGTTTAGAAAGGGATTTGATGAAAATAATATAAATGCAGTAGAGTTTGCTAAAAGAATAGAAGAAGCAGGAGCAGATGCAATAGCTGTACATGGAAGAACTAGAAAACAAATGTATGAAGGAAAGGCAGATTGGGATATAATAAGAAAGGTAAAAGAAGCAGTTTCAATACCTGTTATAGGAAATGGAGATGTCTTTTCTCCTAAGGATGCATTAAAACTAAAAGAAATATCAAACTGTGATGGTATAATGGTAGCCAGAGGAAGCATGGGTAATCCTTGGATATTTAGAAATATACAAAGAGTACTTAATGGAGAAGAACCTGTGGAAATTACAGCTGAAGAAAAAATTAATATGTGTATTAAACATTATAAATTATCAATAAAATATGATGGAGAATATAAAGCTGTAAGAGAAATGAGAAAACATGCTTCTTGGTACATTAAAGGCCTTCCAAGATGTACAGATATAAAAAATGTAATGAATTCACTAAATAACAGTAATGAGGTTATTAAATTGCTTGAGAACTATAAAGAAGAGCTTAAGTAGTGTGTTTGTAAAAGGAATTTTCAATTATTGACATATCATAACCTCTGATTTATAATTATAAAAATGATTTTAGGAAATAAAAAAATTTTAAAATAAAATTAAATTAATTTTTGAAGGGGTTAATATTATGAGTGAAACAAAAAAATATGTTATGACCTATGAAGGTGTTAAAAAATTAGAAGAAGAATTAGAATATTTAAAAACAGTAAAAAGAAAAGAAATTACTGAAAAAATAAAAGTAGCTTTAGGATATGGAGATTTAAGTGAAAATTCTGAGTATGATGAAGCTAAAAATGATCAGGCTTTTACAGAAGGAAGAATTCTTCAAATAGAAAATATGCTTAAAAATGCAGAAGTTGTAGATGAAGCAGAAATTCCAAAAGATACTGTATCAGTAGGGTCAACTGTTAAAGTTAAGGATTATGACTTTGATGAAGAAGTTGAGTATACAATAGTTGGTTCAGCAGAAGCAGACCCAATGAACTTTAAAATATCAAATGAATCTCCAGTAGGAAGAGGCCTTGTAGGAAGAAAACTTGGCGAAGTTGTAGAAATAGCACTACCTGATGGAGAAACAAATAAATTTGAAATATTAGAAATTAAGAGAGCATAAATGGAGGGATATTAATGTCAACTGAGGAAATGAACATGGAAGAACTAGAGTCTCAGTTTAGTGAACAAGAGAGATTAAGAAGAGAAAAGTTAGCTGAATTACAAGCAGCAGGAAAAGATCCTTTTGATGTTTATACTGTAGATAGAACACATACATCTTCACAAGTAAAAAATGCTTATGAAGAATTAGAAGGAAAAATAGTAACTGTAGCTGGAAGAATAATGTCTAAAAGAGGTCAAGGAAAAGTTGTATTCTCAGATATTCAAGATATGGATGGAAGAATACAATTATTCATAAAAATTGATGAAGTTGGAGAAGAAAAGTTAAAAGAATATAAAGGCTTTGATATTGGTGATATAGTTGCAGCTACAGGAGAAGTTTTTAAAACTAGAACTGAAGAAATAACTGTAAAAGTTAAGGACTTCCAATTAGTTTGTAAATCCTTAAGACCATTACCAGAAAAATGGCATGGATTAAAGGACCCAGATTTAAGATACAGACAAAGAGAAGTAGATATAATAACAAACCCAGAAGTTAAGAGTACTTTCATAAAGAGAAGCCAAATAATAAAAGGGATAAGAGAATTCTTAGATAATAGAGGATTCTTAGAAGTTGAAACTCCAATTCTTGGTGCAATAGCTGGTGGAGCAGCTGCAAGACCATTTATAACACATCACAATTCATTAAATATAGATATGTATTTAAGAATTGCAACAGAATTATACCTAAAGAGACTTATAGTTGGTGGATTTGAAAAGGTATATGAAATGGGTAGAAACTTCAGAAATGAAGGTATGGATGTAAGACATAACCCTGAATTTACAGCTATTGAATTATATCAAGCTTATGCAGATTATAATGATATGATGGAAATTACAGAAAACATGGTAGCTTATGTTTGCGAAAAGGTAAATGGAACAACTAAAATAAATTACCAAGGAACAGAAATAGAATTTAGACCTCCTTGGAGAAGAATAACAATGGTTGATGCTGTTAAAGAACATGGTGGAATTGATTTTAATGAAGTAAAATCAGATGAAGAAGCACAAGCTATAGCTAAAGAAAAGCATTTAGAATTCCCTAAGCCATTAAATACTGTAACAAAGGGAGAAGTATTAAATGCAATGTTTGAAGAATTCTGTGAAGAAAAAATGATTCAACCAACTTTCATAATAGATTATCCAGTTGAAAATTCACCTCTTACTAAAAAGAAGAGAGGAAATGAAATGTTTACTGAAAGATTTGAAGGATTTGTTTATGGAAGAGAATTATGTAATGCATATTCAGAATTAAATGACCCAATAGTTCAAAGAGAAAGATTTGAACAACAAGCTAAGTCAAGAGACCTTGGTGATGATGAAGCTTATGTAATAGATGAAGAATTTATGGGCGCATTAGAAACAGGTATGCCTCCAACAGGTGGACTTGGAATAGGAATAGATAGACTTATAATGTTCTTAACAGATTCAGCATCTATAAGAGACGTTATTTTATTCCCAACAATGAAACCACAATCAAATAATTAATTTATAAATATATTGAAGTTAATTTTATTAATAAAATAATAAGATTAACTTCATTTTATTATATATATAACTTAACAATATAAATTAAATTTAGGTTTTGAAAAAAATACAATATTTTTTATAAAAAAGGTATTGCAATTTTTTTATAAGCTGATATAATAGTCATTGTGCTTAGCATTAATTGCTTTTAAAGAATTTATAAAGTATTCCGCGGTAGCTCAATGGTGGAGCACTCGGCTGTTAACCGATAGGTTGGAGGTTCGAGCCCTCTCCGCGGAGCCAATAAAATCTTTTAAGTAATAAGCTAAAAACATTATTCCGCGATAGCTCAATGGTGGAGCACTCGGCTGTTAACCGATAGGTTGGAGGTTCGAGCCCTCTTCGCGGAGCCAATGTTCCGTGGTAGCTCAATGGTGGAGCACTCGGCTGTTAACCGATAGGTTGGAGGTTCGAGCCCTCTCCACGGAGCCAATTTGATTATTAAGCGATGGAGTCCATCGCTTTTATTTTTTTATTCATATTACTATTGACATATAATAGTATTTTGATAGAATTAGTATATAATTAAATAAGCACTGTGATAAAGAAGAGTAGCTTTAATATTTATTTAAGAGAGATAATGGATGGTGTAAATTATCATAAGTATAAAGTGAAGGGAGCTTTGGAGTGCAAAATCTTTTAGAAAGTTGGGCTTGTGCCAAGAAGGGTGGAACCGCGGAATATAATTTCGTCCCTTTAAGGTGTCATAGTCTTTTTTTTATAAAAAATATTTGGAGGTATTAAAAATGGCAGTTGAAAAGACAATGGATAAATTAGTTGCTCTTTGTAAGAACAGAGGATTTATATTTCCAGGTTCAGAAATTTATGGAGGACTTGCAAATGCATGGGATTATGGCCCATTAGGTGTAGAATTTAAGAATAATGTAAAAAAAGCATGGTGGAAAAAGTTTGTACAAGAAAGTCCTTATAATGTTGGTGTTGATTGTGCAATATTAATGAATAGAGAAGTTTGGGTTGCATCAGGACACGTTGGAGGTTTCTCAGACCCATTAATGGATTGTAAGGAATGTAAAGCAAGATTTAGAGCAGATAAACTTGTAGAAGACTATATGACAGAACATGGTGTTGAAGTTGCTTCAGCAGATGGATGGTCAAATGAAGAACTTAAGAAATACATAGAAGAACATAATATAGTTTGTCCTAAATGTGGAAAATTAAATTATACAGATATAAGAAAGTTTAATTTAATGTTTAAAACTTATGCAGGAGTTACTGAAGATGCTAAAAATGAAATATATCTAAGACCAGAAACAGCTCAAGGTATATTTGTAAACTTTAAGTCAGTTCAAAGAACAACAAGAAAGAAAATACCATTTGGAATAGCTCAAATTGGTAAATCATTTAGAAATGAAATTACTCCAGGTAACTTTACATTTAGAACTAGAGAATTTGAACAAATGGAGCTAGAATTCTTCTGTAAACCAGATACAGATTTAGAATGGTTTGAATATTGGAGAAAGTATTGTTGGCAATTCTTATTAAACTTAGGTGTTAATGAATCTAATTTAAGAATGAGAGACCATAGTAAAGAAGAATTATCTTTCTACTCTAAAGCAACATCAGATATAGAATATTTATTCCCATTTGGATGGGGTGAATTATGGGGTATAGCAGATAGAACAGACTATGACCTTTCTAAACACCAAGAACATTCAGGTCAAGATTTAAGCTACTTAGACCCAACTACTAATGAAAAATATGTACCATACTGTATTGAACCATCATTAGGTGCAGATAGAGTTGCTTTAGCATTTTTAATGGATGCATATGATGAAGAAGATTTATCAACACCAGAAAAGCAAGACTCTAGAGTTGTTATGCACTTACATCCAGCTTTAGCACCATATAAAGCAGCTGTATTACCTTTAACAAAGAAACTTTCAGATAAAGCATTAGATGTATATAGTCAATTAAGCAAGAAGTTTAATGTTGAATATGATGAAGGTGGAAGTATAGGAAAGAGATATAGAAGACAAGATGAAATAGGTACACCATTCTGCATAACTATTGACTTCGATACTTTAGAAGATGGAACAGTAACATTAAGAAATAGAGATACTATGGAACAAGAAAGAATAAAGATAGATGATTTAGAAGCATATATTGAAAAAAGCTTAGAATTCTAATTTATGTTAAAGCGAAGTTTATTGATAGTCAATAACTTCGCTTTTATTTTTTATTGGTGATATAATATGAAATAGTTAAATGAAATGGAATTATTGGAGGATGATATAAAATGAAAAAGGATTTTAATGAGTTTAAAACATTTATTAAAGGTAAAAAAGTTGCAGTTGTAGGAATAGGGGTATCAAATATTCCTTTAATAAATTTTTTATATAAACTAGGAGCTAATGTAACAGCATTTGATATGAAAACAGAATCTGAACTTGGAGAAGTAGCACAGGATTTTAAAAAGAAAGGAATAGATCTTATATTAGGAGAAGGATATTTAAATAAACTTACTGGATTTGAGGTAGTATTTAAGACACCTTCAATGAGAATAGATAGTGAAGCATTAGTTAAAGCTAAATCTGAAGGGGCATATATTACATCTGAAATGGAGGAGTTTGTTAAATATTGCAAAGGAAAAACATATGCAGTAACAGGTAGTGATGGAAAAACAACTACAACAACAATAATATCTAAATTATTAATGGAAGAAGGATATAAAACTTGGATTGGTGGAAATATAGGAACTCCTTTATTTGACCAAATAGAAGAAATAGATGAAAAGGATATGGTTGTACTAGAACTTTCAAGTTTTCAGCTTATGACAATGAATTTACCAATAGATGTGGCTGTATGTACTAATTTAGCTCCAAATCATTTAGACATGCATAAAGACATGCAAGAGTATATAGATGCTAAGAAAAATATATACTTATATCAGGAAAAAGATGATGTATTAGTTTTAAATATAGAAAATGATATAACTAATAGTTTCAAAAAAGAAGCTAAGGGAGAAGTAAGAGAGTTTAGCTCAAAGCAAAAAGTAGAAAATGGTGCTTACTATGAAGATGGAATATTATACTTATATGGAAAAGAAGTATGTAAAAAAGATGATATGGTAATTAAGGGAATGCATAATGTTGAAAATTATTTAGCAGCATTTGCAGCAACTAAAGATGATGTATCAATAAAATCTATGAAAAAGGTAGTAGAAACTTTTGCTGGAGTTGAACATAGATGTGAATTAGTAAGAGAACTTGATGGAGTAAAATATTATAATGATTCAATAGCATCTAGTCCAACTAGAACTTTAGCAGGATTAAGAGCCTTTGATAAAAAGGTAATAATAATAGTTGGTGGATATGATAAGCATATACCATTTGAACCTTTAGCATATGAAGGATACCCATATATAAAAGAATTAATTGTTATGGGAGCTACTAAAGATAAAATAAAGGCAGCTTTTGATAAGCTTGAAAAAGAAAAAGGTATAAAAGTTAATATGCACTTTGTTAATGATATGGAAGAGGCAGTTAAGAAGGCAAAAGAATTAGCTAAAGCAGGGGATGTTGTCACATTATCACCAGCTTGTGCATCTTTTGATATGTTTAAAAACTTTGCGGTTAGAGGAAATGTATTTAAGAAAATAGTAAAGGAACTATAGAATAAGTTTTTCTTATTTATAAAAATAAAAAGAGTATAAGTATAGTTTAATAATATAACTATTCCTGGTGTATCATGAATAGAAAAAGTGAGAATTAAATAGATAAATAAAGAAAAATAAAAATAATTTAAAAATATCATCATTTTTAATAAAGGTTATTATTAAAAATGATGATATTATAATATGCGTCGCCGGAAATGATAAAGAAACTTGTAAAAGTTAGCGACAAAAACATCAAGAAAAAAATCAAAAATAATTTAAAAAAAGTTATTGACAATGATTTTGAATGATGTTATTATAAATAGGCAGTCTCGTGAGAGATGAAAGAGATCTTTGAAAATTGAACAGAATAAATAAGTTAAAAACCAGCAATTCTTTTATTAGTAAGTTTTTTGAGATTAGAGATTAAACTTTTTATTGAGAGTTTGATCCTGGCTCAGGACGAA
>ONGV01000217.1 GCA_900317445.1 uncultured Eubacteriales bacterium
CACTGAAATAGGAATACTTAATGCAACTGAAATTACCACAACTATTGAAGTGGCTAAAATATATAATCTTCCAACTTCATAATTATTATATCCTAATATTTTTACCATAGAAATTGAGGATGAATTCTTTTCTATTATAAGCTTTGAAAGAAGATACATAAGAATCATATATAAAATAATAGAAAATATATTAATCATATAAAACATACTTCCCATAGATACATCTAATTGTCTTGAAGCTTTAGTCATATCATCTTCAGTTATTGTTGTTGCTATATATTTATTATCTATATCGCTAATCTTACTATTTGAAAAATATCCATTAAAATAATCTTCTTCTTTATCAAAAGTTTCATTAAATTTTTCACTATTCATAAATATAGATAGTGAGGCTGGATAATAGTATATTCCATCAATCTTAAAGGTATAGGTTTCATCTCCATAAGAATCTTTTAATGTTATTGTGTCATTAGCTTTAAGTGAATATTTTTCTGCAAAGCCATCTGAAATATATATTCCATCCTTAAAATCAATATCTACATATTTACTATCTTCACTTATACCATAAACACTAACATCTTCTCCCTTTTCCTCATTAAAATATGTCTTTAATGAACTAGCACAATATTTTTCTGCTTCCTCATTTTCAGTTTCAACTTGTGTTTTTAAAATATATTGATATTTTGAAATCATATTATTAACTATTTCTTCTTTATAATTATCTAATAAAGGTGACATCATCATACCAAATAACAAAAGAATACTAGCAAATAAAATTCCAATAAATAAAGTTATATAATTAGGTATATTTTGAAATATTACCCTTAATCTAAAGCGTGTAAAGAAATTAAATTTTGTAAGCTTTAATACCTTTTTCTTTTGCTTTTTATTTAAATCATGACGTAAAAATTTAAGTGGAGAAAGTGAAAGCTTGTTAAGAAGTATAAACATATTAACTACTAACATAATTATAAATGGCACAATAGTTGTAAGAATAAATGCTTCTAAATTCCATTTAGTTGTATAAGTAGTAAGACTATAGCTATTGTAATATATATCTGCAACAATCTTTTCAAAAATTGTATATCCAAGTATGTTTCCAATACAAGCTCCTAACACTGTAACAATAAGTGGCAAAATCATATAATGACCAAGCAATTCTCCTTTTGTATATCCTGATGCTCTAAGAGTACCTATAACTGAGGCCTCTGAATTAATTGTATTACTTGTGGTTACTGCTAATACAAATGCTATAATTACAATAAGAACATATAATAATGTAAGCATTATGTTTTTATCCCCACCTATATCATTACCAGTAAAATTAATTGCTTGATTATCAATTTGAGGAATATAGTTTATAAGAATTGTATTTTTATTTAATACCTCAAGAAAATCATCTGATTTATTCTTGGCATCTAAATCATCTTTAGGACTTTTATTATATTTCCATGAATAGCTATAATGAATACTTGCATCATCAAAGCTTTCAAAACAATCTTTAGTGATAATTCCTACTCCAAATTTTATTGAGTCAAACATTAAATCACTATTTTTAGAAAACAAAGCACTATAGTCTGAAAGTGCAACAAACCCACTTATCTTCAGTTTTTTATCCCCTACTGAAATTGTATCTCCAACAGATAAATCATTGTTATTTGCATACATTCTATCTAGTGCAATTTCATTTTTTGAATTTGGAAGCTCTCCTTCCATAACACATACCTTATTTACATCTTTACGATTTAAAAATAATCTAATAACACTATCATTGACAGAATCCTCTTCAATATAATTATTATCATATATTTTTAAATTCTGCTTTTCTAAAGTATTAATTAAATTATCATCTGCTTCATTTAATAATTCAAAATTACCATCTTCTATATTATATTTTTCAAAACTCTCATCATAACTTTCCTTTAAGCTACTTCCTGCTACTAAAAATCCAGATACAAGTCCTATTGTTCCCACCATAAAAGCAAAAATAACAAGGTATTTTGTTATTTCACTTATAAATTCTCTAGGAAGACGCTTAATTAATGGATTTCTCATTGCTACTTTCCTCCTTACCATTCCAGCTCGCTTGCAGGAATTTTAGATTTATTTGTATAATTATCTCTTATTTGTCCATCACGCATTTTTACAACACGGTCAGCCATATTTTTTATTGCATCATTGTGAGTTACCATTACAATAGTATTACCATACTTTTTATTTACATCTTCCATAAGCTTTAATATTTCTTTAGATGTCTTATAATCAAGAGCTCCTGTTGGTTCATCACATAAAAGAATATCTGGATTTTTTACAATAGCTCTTCCAATTGCTGTACGCTGTTGTTGCCCTCCAGATAATTGATTAGGTATTTTATCCTTATGCTCATAAAGTCCAAGAGTTTTTAAAAGCTCATTTATTTCAAGTGGATTTTTACTTAGATAAGCACCAACCTCAATATTTTCTTTAACTGTAAGATTAGGAATTAAATTATAAGATTGAAATACATAACCAAGATGCTTACG
>ONGV01000215.1 GCA_900317445.1 uncultured Eubacteriales bacterium
CAGAAGCTATTACAGGTAAGACTGTTCAATGTAATGGAACATTAACAACAGATTCTGTTGGAAAAGGAAATATGAGAATTTATGTTCTTAATGGACCAGGTAAGATTGGTGAAGATGGAGCATATTTAAAGTAATATGACATTTTAAAGGCTATTTTAGGTAATTTCACTTAAAATAGTCTTTTCTTATTCTATAGGAAATTATATATTTTATAAAAATTTTTTGAATTGGTAAATTTACTTGTATTTTCTGTATTAGAATGATAAACTTTTAGATAAAGAGTAAAAATAAGTCTTTAATAAACTAATAAATAATATATTTTTTCGGAGGTAATAATTGTGAAAAAATTATCATTAGATTTAAGCAAAACAGCATCTTTTGTTAATGAACATGAGATAGCTTACATGGAAGAAATGGTAAAATCAGCTCATGAAAAATTACATAATGGCACTGGAGCTGGAAATGACTTTTTAGGATGGGTTGACCTACCTGTAAATTATGATAAGGATGAATTTGCAAGAATTCAAAAGGCAGCTGAAAAAATAAAGAGCGATTCAGATGTTTTAGTTGTTATAGGAATTGGTGGTTCTTATTTAGGTGCAAGAGCTGCTATAGAAATGCTTACTAGTGCATTCCACAATTCATTAGATTCAGATAAGAGAAAAGCACCAAAAATATTCTTTGTAGGAAACAATATAAGTTCAACTTATATGGCAGACTTATTAGAAGCAGTAGAAGGAAAAGACATTTCAGTAAATGTTATATCTAAATCAGGAACAACTACTGAACCTGCTATAGCATTTAGAATATTTAAAGATTACTTAGAAAAGAAATATGGAAAAGAAGAAGCTAAAAATAGAATATATGCAACTACTGATAAAGCAAAGGGAGCTTTAAAAACATTAGCAGATGCAGAAGGATATGAAACTTTCGTAGTTCCAGATGATGTTGGAGGAAGATTCTCAGTTCTTACACCAGTTGGATTACTTCCAATTGCAGCAGCAGGAATTGATATAGCAGAAATGATGCAAGGTGCAGCAGATGCTAGAGAAGAATATGCTAATCCATCATTACAAGAAAATGATGCTTACAAATATGCAGCAATAAGAAACATTTTATATAACAAGGGAAAATCTATAGAAATGCTAGTTAACTATGAACCAGCATTAATATCATTCAATGAATGGTGGAAACAATTATACGGAGAATCAGAAGGTAAAGACAATAAGGGATTATTCCCAGCAGCTGCAAGCTTCTCAATGGACCTTCACTCAATGGGTCAATATATTCAAGAAGGAAGAAGAGACCTTTTTGAAACAGTAATAAACGTAGAAGCTCCAAGAAAGAAAGTTACAATAGAAGCAAATGAAGAAAATCTTGATGGATTAAACTTCCTTGCAGGAAAAGATATGGACTATGTAAATAAGAAGGCATGCCAAGGAACATTACTTGCTCACAACGATGGAGGAGTTCCTAACATAGTTGTTAATGTACCAGAATTAACTCCATATTATTTTGGACAAATGGTTTACTTCTTTGAAAAGGCTTGTGGAATTAGTGGATACTTACTAGGAATAAATCCATTTAACCAACCAGGTGTTGAAGCATACAAGAAGAATATGTTTGCTTTACTTGGAAAGCCAGGATATGAAGATATGAAAGAAGCTCTAGAAAAGAGACTATAATTATAATTTAAAGATAGCTTAGGAGATACTTTTAAAGTATCTCCTATTATTTTTGACCTTTTTTATAAAAATAAGTGAGAATTTAAAATTATATTTAGAGATTTTATAGAAAACAAAAATATAAAAGTATATAGATTAATATTACATAATATGGTAAAATATCTTAAAAGAGGTAATGAGGTGAGAGAGTTGGAAGAGCTACAGATAATTTGTGATAAAGATAGTCCACAAACTTTAAATCAAGAAATTTTAATTAAAGCTGTTTATAGTGGAAAAGAGAAGATAGAGTATAAGTTTATAATTGGTAATAATGGAGTGTGGAATACGGTTCAAGATTTTTCTGAAGTAAGCACTTATAGATGGACTCCTAAGGATGAAGGTAATTATATAATAATGGTACAGGGAAAACAAGCTGATTCCAGAAAATCATTTCATTGTATAGTTAAAAAAGAGTATGTTATAAAAGAAAAAAAGAAAGATAGATTAATAGATGATATTATAGTTTCAAAAGAATCTATTACAGTTGGAGAAAAGTTAGAAGTAGAAGTTATAGGAAGTGAAAATCCTTTATTATTTAGATTTTGGCACAAAAAAGATAATAAAGATTGGGAAATTATAAAAGATTATTCTATGGATAATAAACTTTTATATACAGTAAATAATGAAGGAAAGCAGGATATACTAATTGAATGTAAAAGAGTTGATTCAACAGAAGTATTTGATGAATTTTCTACAATTACTTTTAAAGCTAAAGCACCAAATCAAATAGAAATATCTAACTTTAAATGTCTTACTAAAAATTTATTAGTTAATGAGGAATTAATATTTAAGGTTGAAGCTACTATTGGAGATAAAAGAAGTCTTTTATATAAATTTTTAAAGGTAAATAAAGAGGGTAAAGCTATATGTATACAAGATTATTCCTCAAAAAATGTGGTATCTTTTAAAGAAAGTGAAGCTGGAGAATATAAGCTTCTTTGTATGGTAAGAGATATATTATCTGTTGCAGAATATGATGATAGAGCTCTTATGGTGTATAAGGTAAAGCCTTATGTAAATGTAAAAATTAATAATTTTATTACAGATATGAGTTCACCACAGATAAATGGCACCAAAATAAAACTAAAAGCAGAGGCTGAAGGGGGTATAGAATTATTTTATAGATATATAATTGAAGGACCTTTAGCCTATGACTCAGGGTATATAAAAGAAAGTAGTTATGATTGGACTCCAAGTCTTGAAGGAGATTATATATTAACATTAATGTGTAAGGATAAGTCCTTTAAAGGAGAATGTGAAGAAAGAAGAACTATAAAGTTTACTATTGATAAAAAAGCAGATAAGCCAGTAAAATTAGTGGATATTGTAGTTAGTAATGAAAATAAAATATTAGTTGGTCAACCAGTTAATATAAAAGTGTTAGCAGAGGGAGGAGTTAAACTTAAATATTCTTTTATAATTTATTGTAATGAAAAGGAGAAAAAGGCAGTACCTTTTGGTTATTCAAATTGGCTTAACTTTACTCCTGATGAAAAGGGAGAATATAAGGTTGAAATTAAGGTTAAGGATAAGTATACTACTAAAGAGTATGATAGCCATACAATTTTGTATTTAAAAGCTAAGGAATATATTCCAGGAGAAATAGATTATGTTTTATTACCAAATAAGAATAATTATTTAATTGATGATATAATAGATGTAGAGGTTATTGTGCAAAATACTAAAAATGTGCTTATAAGATATGTAACTAAAATAAATGGCTATGAAGTAGAAGATACAGGATTTATAAACAATAAAAAGCTTCAAATTAATCCAAAGTGTTCTGGAAAGTATACTATTGATATATATGCAAAGAATGTAAAATGTGAAGGAGAATATGATAGCAAGAAAAAAATATCCTTTTATGTGCTTGAAAGAGCACCTATAATAAATACAAAGGTTACTTTAGATAAAGATGTTGTAAATGTAAATAAGGAAATAACCTTTATCGCAGAAAGTAATGGAGGAAAGGAAGTATGCTATGAATTTTATATTATGGAAAATGATAATTGGGTAAAGGTTCAAAGCTATAGTAGAAAAAATAGATATACATTTATACCATTTTTAAAAGGAAACTATAAAATTATGGTTCTTGCTAAAAGTTTTTATAAAAAGGTAAGTTATGAAGATTATTATGAAAGTAGTTTTCAAGTTGTATAATAGTATATTGCATAAAATAAAAATTAGGAGTTGTTAATAAGTGGAACGATTAGATAAAATTATTTCAAATTTAGGATACGGAAGTAGAAAAGAAATTAAGCAACTAGCAAGAAAGGGACTTATAGAAGTTGATGGAGAGATAATAAAAGATAGTGGGTTTTCAGTAGACCCAGAAAAATCAGTTATAAAGGTAAATGGAGAAGAAATATTTTATAGAAAATATATTTATTTAATGATGAATAAGCCAGATGGAGTTGTTTCAGCTACCTTTGATAATAGAGATGAAACAGTTATTGATTTATTAGAAATTGACCATCAAGCATTTCAACCCTTTCCTGTAGGAAGACTTGATAAAGATACTGTAGGATTATTATTTTTAACTAATGATGGAGAATTAAATCATAGATTAATATCTCCTAAGTGGCATGTGGATAAGGTTTATTATGCTAAAATAGATAAAGCAGTTGGAGAAAGTGATATTAAAGCTTTTAAAGCTGGAATAAAGCTAGATGATGGATATGTGTGTAAAGAAGGTAAGCTTGAAATATTAAATTCAACAGAAGAAGGTTCTGAAGTTTTAGTAACTATTCAAGAAGGAAAATTTCATCAAGTAAAGAGAATGTTTCAATCTTTAGGAAAGGAAGTTGTATATTTAAAAAGAATACAATTTGGAGGAATTTCTTTAGATGAAGATTTAGAAGAAGGGGAATATAGAGAACTTACAGATGAAGAAATTTCTTTACTAAAAAGTTATTAAATTAAAAAAAGAAAGTATTTTTACTTTAAAATTATTGCAATTTTAGACTTTATACCCTATAATACAAGTTGCAAGGATAAATAAAAGGATAAATTGTCCCCACTTTATTTATTGCTTATTGCTAGAACACAGTCTCGCCCCAAGGACTGTGTTTTTTTTGTATATATGAATATGGAAAAAAAGTTGATAATAGTTTTTAGAACATATATAATTATTAGAGTTAATAAAATAATTTTATTTTAAATTTCAATAGAGAATATAATTTCTTTTGTTCTTTTAAGAATAAGGGATTTTTTTATGCAAAGATAAAATAATAAATAAGGAATGGTGAAAAAATGAGTTTTGAAAAATTAGCTGATATTATGTTTCCTGATGTGGATAAAGAAAAAGAATATTATTTAGAAAAATATCCTAAGAGAAACTTAAAAGAAGGGGCAAGAGTTACTAGATATGCACCAAGTCCAACAGGATTTCAACATATAGGTGGAGTTTTTGCAGCTTTAATAAATGAAAGATTAGCAAGCCAAAGTGAAGGAGTCTTTTATTTAAGAATAGAAGATACAGACCAAAAAAGAGAAGTTAAGGGTGCTATTGAAGATACAATAGCAACAATGAATAACTTTGGCATGAACTTTAATGAAGGAATGACTGGGGAAGAAAGTGAAATTGGAGCATATGGCCCATATAAACAAAGCTTAAGAAGAGAAATATATAAAACTTTTGCTAAGGATTTAGTTAAAAAAGGTTTAGCATATCCTTGTTTTTGTACAGCTGAGGAATTAAATGCTGTTAGAGAAAAGCAAATGGAAGAAAAGATTACTCCAGGATATCATGGAGAATATGCAGTATGTAGAAATATTTCTCCAGAAGATGCAATAAAGAGAATAGAAAATGGAGAAAGCTATATAGTGAGATTAAAATCACCTGGAAATCCAGAAAACAGAGTAGAATTTCATGATTTAATAAAGGGAGATATTTCATTCCCAGAAAATGACCAAGATATAGTAATAATAAAATCTGATGGACTTCCTACATATCATTTTGCACATGCTATTGATGATGCTTTAATGCATACAACAGATGTTATAAGAGGAGAAGAATGGCTTTCATCTTTACCAATACATTTACAATTATTTAGCATGTTAGGATTTGAAACTCCAAATTATGCTCATATTCCAAATGTAATGAAAATAGAAGAAGGTACTAATAAAAAGAGAAAGCTTAGTAAGAGAAAAGACCCAGAAAGTGCTGTAAGCTACTATAAAGAAGAAGGATATCCAATGGTATCTGTTATTGAATATTTATTAAATATTATAAACTCAACTTATGAAGAATGGAGAGAAGAAAATCCAGATAAAGATTATCATGAATTCCCTGTTTCTTTAGATAAGATGAGTAAAAGTGGAGCTTTATTTGATATTTTAAAACTTAATGATGTAAGTAAAAATGTTATATCAAAAATCAAAGCAGTAGATGTTTATAATTATTATGTTAATTGGGCTAAGGAATTTGACACAGAAATGTATGAATTAGTTACTAAAAATGAAGCTATGATGAAAGAAGTATTTAACATAGATAAAGAAGGTCCTAAGCCAAGAAAAGACTTTGCTAAGTGGAGCGATGTAAGAGAAAAAATATTCTATTTCTTTGATGAATTATTTGATAAGGATGAGAATATAGAATTACCAAAAACATTAGAATTAGAAGAAGCAAAGAGAGTTATAGAAGCTTACGAAAAGGCTTATAACTTTAACACAGATCAAGAAACTTGGTTTAATGAATTAAAAGCATTAGCAGTAGAACTTGGTTATGCAACAGATAGAAAGAAATATAAGAAAAACCCAGAAGAATATAAAGGAATGGTTTCAGATGTAGCAGGAGCTGTAAGAGCAGCTTTAACTCACAGAGCAAATACACCAGACTTATATACAATAATGCAAATAATGGGTGAAGATAAAGTTAGAGAAAGATTTAAGAAATTTATTTAACATAAAAAAGTTGTCACACAAGATTTTTGGTGTGACAACTTTTTTTATATAGGAAATTATAGCTTAAATGAACTTTTTAATGAAACTATTCTATTAAGCACAAGATGTTCATTAGTTGAAGCTTTAGGGTCAACATTAAAGTATCCATTTCTAACTAATTGATATTTTTTATTTCCTTCAGCATCCTTTAAATCTGCTTCTACATATCCATTACAAACAGTTAAAGAGTTTGGATTAATTTGGTCTAAGAAGTCTTTACCTTTATTTTCTTCCACATCATCAAGAATTAATGGTTCATAAAGTCTAAATTCTGCAGGGACTGCATTGTTTGCATCTACCCAATGAATTGTTCCTTTAACCTTTCTTCCAGTAAATCCACTTCCACTCTTAGTTTCTGGGTCATATGTACAATGAATTTCTGTTACATTTCCATCTTCATCTTTTATAACATCAGTACATTTTACAAAATATGCTCCTCTAAGTCTTACTTCATTTCCAGGGAAAAGTCTAAAATATTTCTTTGGTGGATTTTCCATGAAATCTTCTCTTTCAATGTATAATTCTCTAGAGAAAGTAACATTTTTAGTTCCTGCTTCTTTATCATTAGGATTTTTTTCAACAGGAAGTAATTCACTTTGTCCTTCTGGATAGTTAGTTATAACAAGCTTTAATGGATTTATAACAGCCATGGCTCTTTCAGCAGACACATTTAAGTCTTCTCTTATGAAATATTCAAGCATTTGTTCATCAACAGTTGAAGCAGATTTTGCAACTCCTATTTCACTACAGAAGTTTCTTATAGATTTTGGAGTATATCCTCTTCTTCTAAGTCCAGCAATAGTAGGCATTCTTGGGTCATCCCATCCATCAACTATGCCTTCATCAACAAGAAGCTTAAGCTTTCTCTTACTCATAACTGTATTTGTCATGTTTAATCTTGCAAATTCATATTGTCTTGGAACATTTTCCATTTCACATTCTTTTACAATCCAATCATAAAGTGGTCTGTGGTCTTCAAATTCTAAAGTACATATTGAGTGAGTTACCCCTTCAATAGCATCTTCTAATGGGTGAGCAAAGTCATACATTGGATAAATGCACCATTTGTCTCCAGTATTATGGTGAGTTGAATGAGCAATTCTGTATATTATAGGGTCTCTCATATTTATATTAGGAGAAGCCATATCTATCTTAGCTCTAAGAACCTTTTCACCATCTTTAAATTCACCATTTTTCATTCTTTCAAAAAGATTTAAGTTTTCTTCAACGCTTCTATTTCTGTAAGGACTGTCCTTACCTGGTTCTGTTAATGAGCCTCTATATTCCTTTATTTCTTCAGGTGTTAAATCACATACATAAGCTTTTCCTTTCTTTATAAGAAGAATAGCTTTTTCATACATTGTATCAAAATAGTTAGATGCAAAGAAAAGATTATCCCAATCAAATCCAAGCCATTTAACATCTTCCTTTATAGATTCAACATATTCAGTATCCTCTTTAATAGGGTTTGTGTCATCAAATCTTAAATTAGTTTCTCCATTAAATTCATCAGCAAGTGAAAAATTTAAACATATAGATTTTGCATGACCAATATGTAGATAACCATTTGGTTCTGGTGGAAAACGAGTTATTACCTTAGAAGTTTTTCCACTTTCTAAATCATCTATAATTATATTTCTAATAAAATTAGAAGAATTGTTTTCTGTTGACATATTATAGTCCCTCCTTAAAAGTAAAAATTAGGTTTTGGATATAAAAACCCATAAAGTGCAATCCATAATTTATAAGTACATTACTTTTAATTTTAATCTAATATATAAAAAAAATAAAGGGTTAATAAATGTTCAATTTAAAAAATCTGCTTATATATTAAATTTTTATCATAAATTGAATATTAAGAAATATATGTATTTTGGTAATACACATGGTAAAATGATATATAGAATTACATTCAAAGGAGAAAATTAAATGTTAGGAACTATTGTAAATTGCATTACCATTGCTGTGGGATGCTTTCTCGGACTTATTGCTAAAGGAAAAATTCCAGAGAGAATAGGGGACAACATAATGAAGGGACTTGCCTTATGTACTATTTATATAGGAATATCAGGAGCATTAGAAGGAAGTGATACTTTGCAAATGATTATTTCTATAGCAATAGGAGCATTAATAGGTGAAATTATTGATATTGATAAGTGGTTAGAAAAATTAGGAGCCTTTCTTGAAGGTAAATTTAATAAGAAAGGCAAATATGGAAGTATAGCTCAAGGATTTATAACATCAAGTCTTTTATTTTGTGTTGGAGCTATGGCTATAGTTGGTTCATTAGAAAGTGGATTAAAGGGAGATAATACAACTCTTTTTACCAAATCTATTTTAGATGGAATATCATCAATAATTTTTACTTCTACATTAGGCATAGGAGTAATATTTTCAATTGGAACTGTATTAATTTATCAAGGAGGAATAGCTATTTGTGCAGGAATGTTATCTAATGTATTAAGTAATACAGTTATTACTAATATGTCAGCTGTTGGAGGTCTTCTTATTTTAGGATTAGGATTAAATATATTAGGAGTTACTAAAATAAAAATAGCAAACATGCTTCCAGCAATATTTATACCTATAATATTTGTTCTATTTTAGAATATTAAATTTGAAAATTAGGCAATAATTATAAATATGAATTAGATGATAAAAATGCTATAATAGGTTGGTATTTAGAGAGGAGGAATAAAATTTGGATTTAGAGTCATTACTTAATAAAGAGCAATATGAAGGTGCAAGTACAATAAATGGTCAGGTTCTTATATTAGCAGGTGCAGGTTCAGGAAAAACTAGAGTTCTTACTTATAGAATGGCACATATGATAGAGGATTTAAGTATTCCTCCATATAAAATTTTAGCAATTACCTTTACTAATAAGGCTGCTAAGGAAATGAAGGATAGAGTTAAAGCCCTTGTTGGAGAAAGAGCAGATAATATGTGGATATCTACATTCCACTCAACCTGTGTAAGAATTTTAAGAAGAGAAGCAGATAAAATTGGATATAAAAAGAATTTTACTATTTATGATACTTCAGATCAAAAAACTTTAATAACAGATTGTATGAAAAAACTTAATATAGATTCAAAAGATATTGACCATAAAGAAATTTTAGGGAAAATAGGAAGAGCTAAAGATAGAATGCAAAGTCCTGAAAGTTATAAAAGGGAATTTGAAAGTAATTATAGAGAAAATAAAATAGCAGATGTTTATGTAATGTATCAGAAAAGCCTTAAAGAAAATAATGCAATGGACTTTGATGATTTAATATCTAAGACTGTTGAGTTATTTAAGAAAAATCCTGATGTTTTAGAATTTTATCAAAATAAATTTCAATACATTATGGTAGATGAATATCAAGACACAAATGGAGCACAATATGAATTTGTAAAACTTCTTGCAAATAAATATAAGAACTTATGTGTGGTTGGTGATGATGACCAATGTCTAGTTGAAGGAACTTTATTAAATACTTCTGAAGATAAAGTTATAAAAATAGAAGATGTATCTAAAGGAGATAAGATAAAAGTTGCAATAGGTAATGGTGAAACTTCTTTAAAAGAGGTATCTAGTATATCAAAAAGGGAATATTGTGGCGATATAATTAGAGTAGAAAC
>ONGV01000258.1 GCA_900317445.1 uncultured Eubacteriales bacterium
CTTGATAAAACGTAGACTTACTTGTATAATGAATTTGCAAATTTACAAGTTAAGTAAGTTACTAAATTAAACTAATGATTAAAAATATAGGAGAAAACAAATGAAAAATAAAAAGTTTTTAGTAGCATTAATAACTTTTATAATATTAATGCTTTCTTCAACTATGGCATATGCAACGGAAGGTGCAGAGGTTCTTTCAAATGCGGAGAGATATAAGTGGTTTACTATAATACCACCATTAGTAGCAATTATTTTAGCATTTATAACTAAAAATGTTGTAATATCATTATTTATAGGAACTCTTACAGGATGTTTTATGACACAGTTTACTCAATATAGCTTTTTTCAAGCTATAATACATTCCTTTTTAGATTTTGTTCAAAGAGCTCTTAATGCACTTGCAGACCCTTGGAATGCTGGAATTATACTTCAAGTGTTAGTAATTGGAGGAGTTATAGAGCTTATTTCTAAAATGGGTGGAGCAAGGGCAATAGCAGAGGAATTAGCTAAAAAAGCTAAAACTCCAAGAAGCACTCAATTTGTTACTTGGTTATTAGGAATAATAGTATTCTTTGATGACTATGCAAATGCATTAATAGTTGGTCCAATAATGAAACCTGTAGCAGATAAAATGAAGGTATCAAGAGAAAGGTTATCTTTTATAATAGATGCAACAGCAGCGCCAATTGCAGGGCTTGCTATAATATCAACTTGGATAGGACTTGAAGTGTCACTTATAAGTGATGGATTTCAAAAGATAGGCGTAGAAGCAGATGGATTTGGAGTATTTCTTCAAACTATACCATACAGATTTTATAATATTTTAATAATAGTTTTTGTTATAGTTACAATAGCTTCTTTAAGAGAATTTGGTCCAATGAGAAAAGCAGAAGTTAAGGCTAGAAGAGGAGAACAAATATTAAAAGATATAAAATTAGATGAAAAAATAGAAGAGGAAATGGCAGTTAAAGAAGGTATTAAGATTAGTATTTGGAATGCTATAATTCCAATTGGAACTTTAGTTATAGGAGCATTAATAAGCTTTTATTATAGTGGATATACTTCTATAATGTCAGGTAATAATGAATCTATTAAACAAATATTTAGTGAATCATTATTTTCATTTAGAGCAATTAGAGAAGCTTTTAGTAATGCTGATGCTTCTGTTGCTTTATTTCAATCAGCATTACTTGCAAGTATAGTTGCTATAGCTTTAGGAGTTTTCAAGAAAATTTTTACTATTTCAGAGGCAATTGATGTATGGATTAATGGAATGAAGGGATTATTGATAACAGGAGTTATATTAATACTTGCTTGGTCATTAGGTGGAGTTATAGGAGATTTAGGAACAGCAGATTTTCTAGTATCAAAACTATCAGGTTCAGTACCAGCTTTTTTACTTCCAAGTATCATATTTATTTTTGGTGCAATTATCTCATTTTCAACAGGAACAGCTTATGGGACAATGACAATATTAATGCCTTTAGCAATTCCGTTATCTTACGCAATAAATTCAGATATGTCATATATAATTGTTAGCACAAGTGCTGTACTTACGGGAGCAATTTTTGGCGACCATTGTTCTCCAATATCAGACACAACAATATTATCCTCAATGGGAGCAGGCTGTGGTCATATAGAACATGTTAAAACCCAAATGTGGTATGCTTTATTTATAGGACTATTAACAATAATATTTGGCTATATTCCAGCAGGATTTGGAATTCCAATATACATAGTACTTCCTATATCAATATTAGCAGTAATTTTATTTACATATTTTATAGGAAAACCAGTAGATGACCCTAAGTCCCCAGAAAACTTCCAGTGACAAGCTTTTATGAAAGCTTAATACTAATACAAAAAATAAATAAAATTTAAATAGCACTAGTGAGAAATCTAGTGCTATTAATTAATAATTTTTTATAGTGTTGTTTTTCGCTTTATGAGTTTAGTTTCAATATTCACATGTTCAATATCATAAGGAATTTTCTCTTTTCTACAATTAATATGCTTAATAAGCATATCCATAGCAGTATTAACAATTAAATCTAAGTCTTGTCCTACTGTAGTTATAGGAATAATAGATTGATTAGATATAGGTGAATTATCAAATCCTATAATCTCATATTCTCCAGGAATTTTTTTACCATGAAGTACAAGAATATTTAAAAATATATTTGCATAAATATCATTACTTAAGAAAACACCTTTTTTACAATTAGGAAAATTTCTTTCTATATCTTCATATATGTTAACAATTTCTTTATATACATCATCATAAGATTCATTAAAATCCTTAAAATAACAGTGAGGTTCTTTATCGTTTTCATTACATACATTTTCAAAAGCTTTTATACGGTCATAAGCTGCAATTTTTTTATTAGGTAAATTATTAATATGAAAAAGCTCATCACATTTATTTTCAATTAATAGTTTTACAGCTTCATAGCTTCCAGAATAGTTATTGCTATTAACACTAGATATATATTTATCTTCACGTTCTATAGCAACTATAGGGATATCTAAATCTTTTAATTTCTTAGATGAAATTGAATGAGTTAAAATAATTAATCCCTCAACTTGATAAGCCAAAAGCTCTTCTATGTAATTCATTTCTTTTTCAGGATCTTGATGTCCTAAAAAAACTAAGAATTTATATTTATTTTTAGGATATGTATTAATTATATCATTTAAAATTTTTGAGTAATAATCAAGAAATAAGTTAGGAACTATAACTCCAATTATTTCAGTCTTACCATTTGCTAAACACTTTGCTACTTTATTTTGCTTGTAATCCAATACAATTAATGCATTTTTAATTTTGTTTTTAGTTTCTTCAGTTAATGATTCCGGATTATTGAAGTATCTTGAAATGGTTGTTTTTGAAAGATTTGTGTATTTTGCTATGTCACTAAAAGTTATTTTCTTTTTCATAATAATCCCCCCTCAAATGAAAAATAAACTGAATTATGTCATATACATTATATCAAATTCACAAAATAATATCAAAAAAAGTAGATAAAAATAAAAATAAATTTATATTATTTAGTATAGCTATACATAAAGACCATAAGATAAAAAAATAAATTGACATGTAAAAAATTTTGATTTATCATAAGGTTAAATGCGGAGAAGAGAAGAGTAGTAAGACAGAATATCTAAAGAGAGCAGGTGTATGGTGAAAGCTTGTGATAGGAAATCTTATGAAGATGGTCTTGGAGCAGAATCTTTGAGCAAAAAGTTTTTTGTTAGAAGATTACGGAAGCAACCGTTATATTGAATAGTGATGATAGTCACTTAATAAGGTTTCTGTTGTGAAACAGAGATAAAATAGAGTGGTAACACGTAAATAATTAGTTTATTACGTCTCTATATAGGCAATAATAGTGCTTATATAGAGATTTTTTTTTAGAAAACAATTTAAGGAGGAAAAAAATAATGTGTAATGAGTGTAAAAAAACATTCTATATAACAACACCAATTTATTATCCATCAACAAAACTACATATAGGAAATACCTATACAACTGTTGCAGCAGATGCAATAGCTAGATTTAAGAGATTAACTGGCTATGATGTAATGTTTTTAACAGGTACAGATGAACATGGTCAAAAAATACAAAGAATAGCAGAAGAAAAGAACATAACTCCAAAGGAACATGTTGACGAAGTAGTAGCAGGAATAAAAGAACTTTGGAAAATGATGAACATAAGCTATGATAAGTTTATAAGAACAACAGATGATTATCATGTAAAGGCTGTTCAAAAGATATTTAAAAAGCTTTATGACCAAGGAGATATTTATAAAAGCTCATATGAAGGAATGTATTGTACTCCTTGTGAATCATTCTGGACAGAAACTCAATTAGTAGATGGAAAATGCCCCGACTGTGGAAGACCAGTAGAAA
Source organism: uncultured Eubacteriales bacterium (assembly GCA_900317445.1). Classification (GTDB taxonomy): domain Bacteria; phylum Bacillota; class Clostridia; order Clostridiales; family Clostridiaceae; genus Clostridium. The sequence goes on from ONGV01000258.1 coordinate 3,911, forward strand.
AATCTAAGGAAGAAGCTTATTTCTTCAGAATGAGTAAATATGCAGATAGACTTATAAAGTACATAGAAGAGCATCCAGATTTTATTCAACCAGAATCAAGAAAAAATGAAATGTTAAATAACTTCTTAAGACCAGGGCTTCAAGACCTTTGTGTTTCAAGAACAAGCTTTGACTGGGGAATTCCAGTAACCTTTGATGAAAAACATGTTATATATGTATGGATAGATGCATTAACAAACTATATAACTGCTTTAGGCTATGGAAGTGATAATACAGAAAAATTTGAAAAATACTGGCCTGCAGATGTTCATTTAATAGGTAAGGACATATTAAGATTCCATACTATTTATTGGCCAATCATGTTAATGGCTTTAGATTTACCTTTACCAAAGCAAGTATTTGGTCATGGATGGCTTTTAGTTGATGGTGGAAAAATGTCTAAGTCTAAAGGAAATGTAGTAGACCCTGTAACATTAGTTAATAGCTTTGGAGTAGACCCTGTTAGATACTATTTATTAAAAGAAATCCCATTTGGTTCAGATGGATTATTTAATAACGAAATATTTATAAATAAGATAAACTCAGACCTTTGTAATGATTTAGGAAACTTATTATCAAGAACAGTTGCAATGGTTGAAAAATATTTTGGAGGAATAATTCCAGAACCAACAGCAAAAGAAGCAATAGATGATGAACTTATAAACTTAGCATTAGCTACTCCAAGCAAGGTGGAAGCTTCAATAGATAAATTAAACATACCAGAAGCTATTGAGCATGTATTTACCCTTATAGGAAGAGCTAATAAATATATAGATGAAACAACACCTTGGATATTAGCTAAGGATGAAGAAAAGAAAGGAAGATTAGGAACTGTTTTATATAACTTAATAGAATCTTTAAGAATATCATCAGTTTTATTATCATCATTCTTACCAAATACATCAGAAAAAATAAATAAACAAATAAATACTTCAAAAACTGATTGGGCTTCATTATCATCTTTTGATGGAACAATTGCTGGAACTAAGCTAGTAAAAGGAGAAAACTTATTCCCAAGAATTGATGTTGAAGAAAAACTTAAAGAACTAGAAGCTATAGCAGAAGCTCAAAAGGCAGCTGTTAAAAAGCCAATCACTCCAATCAAAGAAGAAATAACTATAGAAGACTTTGAAAAACTAGATTTAAGAGTAGTTAAGGTTAAAGCTTGCGAACCAGTTAAAGGTGCTAAAAAGCTTTTAAAATTAAAAGTAGATTTAGGTGGAGAAGAAAGACAGGTTGTATCAGGAATATCAAAATTCTATAAGCCTGAGGATTTAATAGGAAAAAATGTAGTTTTAGTTGCTAATTTAAAACCTGTTAAGTTAAGAGGAGAATTATCTCAAGGCATGATACTTGCAGCTTCAACAGATGATGATAGTATATTATCAGTTGTTAATCCAGGAGATTTACCAACAGGAAGCATAGTTAGATAATATTAGCTTTGTTCAAAAATATTAGGGTTCTTATGTTTAAATAAAAGGAAGCCTGACTCGCTTTGCTCGCTAGGTAGGTTCGAAGAGCAAAATATAAAATTTTGATTCTCACCTATCGACAGGCTCTTGCGTCACGCCTTCATAAAATAAGAACCCTAATATTTTAATGAGCAAAATTAATATTATTAAGTATAAGATATAGAATAATAAAGTTGTTACATTAAGATATAGAATAATAAAGTTGTTACATTAAGA
>ONGV01000214.1 GCA_900317445.1 uncultured Eubacteriales bacterium
CTCAATAGCTTTCCTATCTAAAAAGCTTAGAGTAGGAGTTATAGGAGCAGGAAAAGGAGGAGTAATTAAAGCAAAGCACTTTTTAAAACAAAATTCACAAGTTTTTATATTAACTAAAGATAAAATATCACAAGAAGGAATTGAAAAAGCAACAATAATTAACAAAGAATATGATAGAAGCTTTATATTAGATAAACATATAATAATAATTGCAGTAAAGAATGAAACTTTAAGAAATAAAATAAAAGAGCAATGTGAAGAAATATATAAAATATACATTGATGCATCAAATTTTAAGGAAGGAATGGGGGTCCTTCCTGTACAAAGAGAAAGTAAAAACTTAGTCTTTACTCTTAACACTAAAGGAGGAAATCCAAAGGCATCAGTATTTATTTCAAATAAAATAAAAGAAGAGTTAAAAAAATATGATGATTTTGTTGAATTTACAACAATAGTAAGAAATAAATTAAAGGAAAACAAATTAAAAGATGAAGTTTTAAATTTTATATTTAATGATGATTTTATTTTCTTTTTTAATAAAGGAAAGGGAAATATTATTTTAAAAATGTTTTATGATAAAATCTAGTAGTAAACCTATAATTATAAGATGATTAGTATGAATTTAAAGTAGAAAGTGTGAATTATTACTTTGTATTGGCCTAGAGTTATTAGGAGAAAAAATCAAAGTAATAATTTCGCACTTTTTTATTTAATAGGAAATTATATCAGTTACTATGCGTTTTTATATAATATACACATAAATGAAAAAAATAGAAAAAATTTATTGACAAAAGAAAATATATAAAATATAATAATAACATACTAAACATATATGTTATAAAAATACTAATTAATTTACATAAATTTAGGAGGAGATAATTATGACTAATCAAGATAGAAAATTAAAATTTGAAACTTTACAACTTCACGTAGGACAAGAAAGTCCAGATCCAGCAACTGACTCAAGAGCAGTTCCAATATACCAAACAACTTCATATGTATTTAAAAACTCAGCTCATGCAGCAGCAAGATTTGGTTTAGCAGATGCAGGAAATATTTATGGAAGATTAACAAACTCAACTCAAGATGTTTTTGAAAAAAGAGTTGCAGCTTTAGAAGGTGGAGTAGCAGGACTTGCAGTAGCATCTGGAGCAGCAGCAATAACATATACTTTCTTAAACTTAGCAAAGGCTGGAGACCACATAGTAGCAGAAAAAACAATCTATGGAGGTTCTTATAACTTACTAGCACATACTTTAGCTGATTATGGAATAACAACAACTTTTGTAGATCCTGGTAAATTATCAAACTTTGAAGATGCAATTCAAGAAAACACAAAGGCAATATTTATAGAAACTTTAGGAAATCCAAATTCAAATATTGTAGATGTTGATGCATTAGCAGAAATTGCTCATAATCATAAAATTCCACTAGTAGTTGATAACACATTTGGAACTCCTTACTTATTTAGACCAATCGAACATGGTGCAGATGTTGTAGTACATTCAGCTACAAAATTCATTGGTGGACATGGTACTTCATTAGGTGGTGTGATAGTAGATTCAGGAAACTTTGACTGGGCAGCTTCAGGAAAATTCCCTCAATTATCAGAACCAGACCCAAGCTATCATGGAGTAAGATTTACAGAAGCAGCAGGACCAGCAGCTTTTGTTACAAGAGTAAGAGCTATTTTATTAAGAGATACAGGAGCTACTATAAGTCCATTTAATGCATTTATCTTATTACAAGGATTAGAAACTTTATCTTTAAGAGTTGAAAGACACGTTGAAAATGCTTTAAAGGTAGTTGAATTCTTAAAGAATCATCCACAGGTAGAAAAGGTAAATCATCCATCACTAGAAGATGCTAAAGACCATGAATTATATAAGAAATACTTCCCAAATGGAGCAGGTTCAATATTTACATTTGAAATTAAAGGTGGAGCTAAGGAAGCTCAAGAATTTATAGATAAGCTTCAAATATTCTCATTACTTGCAAATGTTGCAGATGTTAAGTCATTAGTTATACACCCAGCAAGCACAACTCACTCACAAATGAACGAAGAAGAGCTTAAAGAATCAGGAATCAAGCCAAACACAATAAGATTATCAATTGGTACAGAACATATTGATGATATAATTTATGATTTAGAACAAGCTTTTAATTAAATTACTTAAAAATTTTAAATTCTCTTCTTAATTTTAATAGAACAAGCTTTTAAAGATATTATGAAAAAAGGTTAATATATAGTGAAACATATCATTATATATTAACCTTTTTTATTCTATAGGAAATTATATATTCCCTATGCTTTTTTATTATAAAATTATATTAGTTTATAAATTATGGTTAAAGAAATAAGCTAAAATAAAAAAGTCAGAACATATGTTTGCAATATTGTAAAGATTATAGTATAATATAGGAAAATGTTGTTAAGATAATTTATTAGAGGTGTTTTATGGAAGGAGAAGAATTAATTGAAAGGTTTATACAAGAATTTAGATATTATAATGTACCATTAACTGAAAGTGCTATTAAGTATGTAAAAGGTGAAATTGATGAATTAGGAGGTATTACTCTTACTAGTCCTAGTTGTAGAAGAACATTAAATTTTTTTTATTTTGTTGTTAAAGAATTAGGTGGAAAAAATGATGAGCTTGCAAAGCGTATGCTTAGAACTATATATTATGCAGATGAAAAATTAATAACTGCATATTACTATATTAATCAAGAAAGTGTGAAGATAGCAGCAATTGCAGGTGTTGAATTTCTTTTAAATAGAGGATTTAACTATAATGATTTATTTTTAATATCATGTTTAGATATGTCTTATGAAGATTTCTTTACAAAGGATATGATAAGAGAATTATGTAAAGGGCATGAAGAAGAAGCTTTAAACTTTTTAGATGATTATAGAGCTACAGAGGATACAGAAATAACAATTAAGTGGCTTAAACAATTATATGATTATAATGGAGTAAAAGACTATAAGCCTATATTAAAGCTTGTATCTTCAAAATCTAAAAAAATAAGAAACTTCTGCGAAAAAATTATCTTAGAAAATGAGGAATCTACAAGAAAAGGCTTAGAAGAAATGATGCCAAAGCTTAAAGGACATACATTAATGCTTGCAAAGAGAGTTATAAAGCAATGGGATAATGAACGTAAGTATGGAAAAGGGTTTGAGTTTAAATCAGATGAAATAGTTATAGAATTTGTTGATGATAATTATGATATTGAAAATGAATCTTTAGTAAAATGGATAGATGATTCTGAAATATCAAATGCAAAATTTAAAGATTCAAAAAAACACGTTCCTACTAAGGTTATAAGATATATAATTATGGAATATATGGCACTTTCAGAACCATATAAAATACAAATATGTGATAAAATAATAGAAAAAATAAATATAAATGATATTCAAAATATTTTAGAAAATGTATATCAAAAATGGCTTGTGATGGAGCAGATACAAAAAAGAAAAATATAACAATACCTTATGCAATATATGCAAGCGATAATCAAATTTTAAATTTAAGAAAACAAATAGAAGATTGGGCAAAAGTCTCTAGAGGAGCTATTGCTGCATATACAGTAAATTCTATAGCATTAAATGGAGGAAAGGTAGCTCTTTTAATGATAGATGAAATTTCAAGGAAATTCCCAAATGCCATGGTTAAAAAAGCAGCTAAAAAAGCATTTTCTTATGCTGCAAAGGTACTTAATATTCCAGAAGATGAGCTTTCAGATAAAATTGTACCAACTCTTGATTTTAATAAAGAGGGAGAAAAAATCCTTGATTATGGTTCAAGAAGTTTTAAGATAAATTTAATGCCAGATTTCACTTTATCCATATTTGATGAAAGTAAAAATAAAGTTATAAAATCTCTTCCAAAGCCTAATGAAAAAGATGATATAGAAAAAGCAGAAAGTGCAAAAAAGGAATTTACTTATATTAAAAAGCAAATAAAAGCTATTGTACAAACTCAAAAATATCGTTTAGAAAAAGCTTTAATGGATGGAAGAACATGGAGCAAGGAAAGCTTTAGTAAACTATTTGTTGAAAATTCTATTATGCATATTTTTGCAGAAGGTCTTATATGGGGAGTATATGAAGATGGAAAGCTTAAAGAATCCTTTAGATATATGGAAGATGGAACTTTTAATACAATAGATGAAGAGGAATATGAGATTTCTGATGATAGTAAAATAGCATTAGTGCATCCTGTTGATTTATCAGAAGAAGAATTAGAATTATGGACAAGCCAATTAGAAGATTATGAAATTCTACAACCAATTAATCAGTTAAAAGAAGAGATAATAAAGCTTGAAGATGAAGATTTAGATGGAAAAGCAATTATAAAGTTTAAAGATAAAAAAACAACAGTAGGAAATTTATTATCAGTTGCTAAAAAGAATAATATGATTAGAGGAGATATCTATGATGGTGGAGGATTTGAAAGCTATCATATTATAGATGACTACTTAAATCTTGGAGTTAAAATAAGCTTTGAAGATATGTATGTTGGTGCAGAATTTGATGAAGAGATTGATATGAATGAAGTAATATTTTATATGTTTGAAGGGGAAGAGATTGATGATGATATAAAAGAAAATAGAATACTAAATCCTAAGAATATATCTCAAAGATTTGTAAGTAGTGTATTAAATATTATTAATAGCATAAATTTTGTTTAATGATTATATAGACATCTAAAATTTTAAGTGGTTTTAGATGTCTTCTTTTTTTAAAAAGAAAAAATTAAATATATGTGTTAAAATATAATAGATTTAGTATTTAAAATTATATTTATATTGGGTGGGATTGTTAAAATGGAAAAACTAAAGATGCTTTTAAAAAGAGAGCCTGTATTTGTAATAGCAATATTTTTAGCTATTATAACATCATTATTTTCTTTTCCAAAGCTAGAATACATAGATTTTAAAGTGCTTATTTTATTATTCAATTTAATGATTATAGTTGCAGCTTTTACAGATTTAAGGGTATTAGATTATATTGCCTCAATTATTTTAAAAAAGTGTAAATCCTATAGAAAAGTAACTTTGTCATTAGTATTTATAACATTCTTTGCTGCTATGTTTGTTACAAATGATGTAGCTTTAATAACCTTTGTGCCAATAACTTTAGTTATAGGAAGAAAGAGTAATATAAGCATGATGAAAATAGTTATTTTTGAAACTTTAGCAGCAAATTTAGGAAGTGCATTAACTCCAATGGGGAATCCACAAAATCTTTTTATTTATTCTTTTTATAATATAACACCTAAGGAGTTTTTTAGTATAACATTACCTTTAAGTTTGTTATCTATAGTTTTTTTGCTAATAATAATTTTTAAGGAAGAGAATAAAAATTTAAATTTTAACCTAGAGGATATAAAGATTGGAAATAAATATAAAATAGGAATATTTACTATTCTTATGATAATAGTTTTACTTTCAGTACTTCATATTATTAATTATAAAATAGCATTTATAATTACAATAATAACTGTGTTTATTGTAAATAAAAGATTATTTTTAAAAGTGGATATATATTTGTTATTAACCTTTGTAGGTTTCTTTATATTTGTTGGTAATATATCAAATATGAATATAGTAAAGGAATTTATGGAGGAGTTATTAAATAGCAAAACAAGTACATATATTTCAGGATTGTTATGTAGTCAAATTATAAGTAATGTTCCAGCAACAATGCTTCTTTCAAGCTTTACAAATTATTATAAAGAGTTACTTTTATCTGTAAACATTGGAGGACTTGGAACTCTTATTGCTTCATTAGCAAGTGTAATTTCTTATAAATTTTATGTAAAAGAAAATAAAGAAGAAAATAAAAAATATATTAAATATTTTACTTTATATAATGTTTTGGGTCTTTTAATATTTGGAATAATATTTCTGTTATAATAAATTCAAAAGTATGGTATGGAAAAACAATATGAAAATGAGCTGTTAACTAAAAATTTTTAGTGTACAACTCATTTTTATACTATTTTAATTTAAGTGTATTTACAATATGTTTAGCAACTTTATCAGGAGACGGTGAAATATCATCACCAACATCAGTACAGGTTATAGTAACTAAATATTTATCAACAAGAGGGTAATAAAGAGTAAGATTCATATTATTATCATTAATGTTAAGTTTATATTTTGCAACACATACATTACCACAAGGAGCCTCAATTTCATCAAAGATAATATCAGATACATTATCTTTAAAATTTGATTCAAGTTGTTTTTTTATTTCTGCTTCAGCTTCAGAGATAGAAGGTGCATTTGAGTCTGTTTTGTTTGCAATAACACTAATATTTGATACTGAGCTAGATAATAAAACTCCATCTTTTATAGTAAAGACTACTTGGCCATCAATTTGTGAAATATCAGTTTTTTCCCAAGTATTTGGTATTTCACATTGAAAAATATCTTCTTTTATTTTTTGAGTTTCAAAATCAGCCTTTTCTATATTTGAATTACTGTTACATCCAAGTAAAGAAAAAATCATGGCTATAATTAACATAAAACTAGTAAAAATTTTCTTCATAAGTTATCATCTCCCTTTTTATTTCTAGTGATATAATACTATATTTTAAATAATAAGGCTATAGAAATATAAATTAAATAAATTTAATGATATAATTGTGTAAGAGATTAATAAATGAATTATTGGAGGAATTTCATTATGAATATAAAAAGAGATGGACATATACATAGTCCTTATTGTCCTCATGGAACTAAGGATTCTTTTGATATGTATGTAAAAGAAGCATTAAATAAGGGACTTGAAGAAATAACTTTTACAGAACATATGCCATTTACAAGTGTATTTTTTGAGAATAAAGACTTTCAAGATGAATGTGCAATGGATATAAAAGATATTGATAGCTATATAAAAGATGTTAAGGAAATAAAAAAGAAGTATGAAGGAAAAATAAAAATAAATTTAGGTTTTGAAGTAGATTATATTGATGGGTTAGATGAAGAGATAAAAGAAATCCTTAATAAGTATGGAGAACACATAGAAGACTCAATACTATCAGTACACTTTGTTAAGCTTAACGGAAAAATTCAATGTATAGATTGCCTTGAATTTTTTGAAGATTTATTAAATAAACTAGGTTCCTTAGAAAAGATTTATGATTTATATTTTGAAACTCTACTAAAATCAATAAAAGCAGATTTAGGAGTTTATAAACCTAAAAGAATAGGACATCCTACTCTTATAAGAATTTTTAATACTAAATATCCAATTGAGTATAAAAATATAAATCTTATGGAAGAAGTGGTAAAAGCAATCAAAGATAATGGATATGAAATAGATTTTAATACAGCAGGATTAAGAAAGCCATACTGCAAAGAGACATATCCTTCTGGAGTTTTCCTTCAGCTTATTAAAAAATATAATGTGCCAGTTGTTTATGGTTCAGATTCTCACAAATCAGAAGATGTAGGAAAGAATTTTGATAGAGAATAAATTTAAAATAAAGAGGGGAAAAAATGAAAGTTGCATTAGCTCAAATAAATATAGCATGGGAAAATCCAAAAGAAAATTTAATTAAATGTGAAAAGTTTATAAAAGAGGCTAGTGAAAAAAAGGTTGATTTAATCATATTTCCTGAGATGTCATTAACAGGCTTTACTATGAATATTAAAAGTTTAAGCCTTAAAGAAGAGTTTATATTAGATTGGGTGAAAAGTAAGGCTTTTGAAAATAATATAAATATTGCACTTGGATATGGAATTAAAGTTAATGAAAAAGGAAAAAATAAGTTTTGTATAGCTTCTTCAAAAAATACTATTTTAGGATTATACACAAAAATTCATCCCTTTTCATATAGTGGGGAGGATAAAAAATTTTATAAAGGAAATGAAATAATAAGCTGTAAAGTGAAAGATGCAAATGTTACTCCATTTATATGTTATGATTTACGTTTTCCAGAAGTTTTTCAAATAGCATCAAAAAAATCAGAAATAATAATAGTTATAGCAAGTTGGCCAAAGGAAAGAGAAGAACATTGGATAACTTTGTTAAAAGCAAGAGCAATAGAAAATCAATGTTTTATTATTGGTGTTAATAGAGTAGGGGAAGGAGACAACATAGAATATTCAGGAGCATCTTTAATTTTTGACCCTCTAGGAAACAGCTTAAATAAAAAAAGTTCTAAAGAAGAATTAATAATAAAAGATTTAAATTTATCTAAAATAAAAGAAATAAGAGAAAAAATTAATATAAAAAAAGATAGAAGAGAAAAATTTTACAAGGAAAGTGAAGTGAAATTGTATGAAAATAGATTGGAATAAAAGATATAACACTATAGCAGTATATGCATTTATTGTTGCAGCCTCAGTAATTTTATTTTATCTTGGAATTTCTCAATTAGAAGCTGTTACAAGTTATATTGATAAAATTTTTATAATTCTTCAGCCCTTTATAATAGGATTTGCAATAGCATATTTATTAGGTTTTTTATTAAAAGTATATGAAAGAAATTTAAAAAAGATTAAAACTTATAGAAATTTAAAATTAAAGCATAGAAGAATAATATCATTAACATTAACATATTTAACTGCAATATTATTAATTTTGTTATTTTTACAATTTGTACTTCCTCAGATTATAGAAAGTATAGTAGGTTTAGTAAATAATATTCCAACATATATAAGTAATTTAAATAAGGTTAGCAATTATTTATTTAGAAAGTTTGATATAAAAAAAGAACAGGTAGATATTATAAATGAAAAATTAAAGGACTTAATAGATACTATAATTACTATAGGAACAAATTTATTACCAGTAATAGGGAACATAGTCACTTCTTTTGCATCAAGTATATGGAATATTGCTATAGGAGCAATTGTATCAATATATCTATTAATAGATAAAGAAAATATGTGTGCTGGAATTAAAAAGGTGGTTTATGCAATTTTACCTGAAAAAGGAGCAGAAAAAGCTATTTTAATAACTCATAAAAGCAATGAAACCTTTGGAAAATTTTTAAGTGGTAAAATATTAGATTCTGCAATTATAGGAATACTTGCATATATAGTTTTAAAAATATGTAATATGCCTTATGCCTTATTAATATCAGTAGTAATAGGAATAACTAATATAATTCCTTTTTTTGGCCCATTTATAGGTGCTGTGCCATCTTTTATAATAATACTTTTTGTATCACCAGAAAAAGCACTTTGGTTTTTATTAATAGTATTTATATTACAACAACTTGATGGGAATATAATAGGGCCTAAGATACTTGGTGAATCTATAGGAATATCAGCATTTTGGATATTATTTTCAATAATGGTTTCAGGAGAAATAATGGGGTTTGTAGGTATGATTATAGGAGTACCATTATTTGCTGTTATATATTCTTTATTTAAAGATTTTATTAATGAAAAGTTAAAAAGTAAAGGCTTAAAAACAGATTTAAAAGAATATAAAAATAGTGATGAAGATTAGTAAAAAGGATGGATGTACATGGCAATAAGCATAAGAGACATTATGAAATTACCTTCATTAAAAAAATTAAAGCTTATAGCAGGAGAAAAGGGATTAGATAAACTTATAGAATGGGTTTATATAGCTGAATGCTTTGAAGACCCAATTGAAAATATTAAATGGCTTAAAGGGTCAGAACTTATAATAATAACAGGAAGAAGTATAAAAGATAAACCAAATTTAATAGAGGAAATAATAAAATCTATAAGTGAAAATAAAGGAAAAGGTCTTATTGTAAATGTAGGAAAATATATTAAAGAAATTTCAAATGAAGCAAAAAAATTAGCTGATGAGCTTGAAGTGCCATTATTTGAGCTTCCTTGGGATGTTAAGCTTGTAGAGGTATCTCAAGAAGTATGTAGAGCAATAGTTTTATCTTATGTTGAAGAAAACTCAGTAACTCATTTTTTAAGTAATATTTTATTTGGAGATGGAGCATTAGATGAAAATGTTATAGAAAAGGCTGCCTATTTTGGATATGACCTTTCAGGTGATTGTTTTGTTTGTAATATAAATATAGATAATAATGAAGTAGACAATACATTTAGAAAAAATGAAATAAAAAATTATTGTAGAAAGATAATACAAGATTCTTTAGAATATAATAACTTAAAAGTACCTATAATACATAAAGATGATTCTGTAATTATTTTATGTAAAAGCGATAAAATAAATAATAGAAAATTAGAAAATGTTTTAACTGAAATAAAAAATTTTATAAAAAGTCATGTTGAAGGAACGATAATAAGCATAGGTATAGGAAATACTTATAGTAATTTGAGTATGATGAAAAATTCATTAAAGGAATCTGAATGGGCAATAAATACAATAAAGTTTAAATGGGTAAAGGATGAAATAATAAGGTATAAAGATATAGGGGTATATAGCCTTCTCTTTAATATAAGTAATAAAGGTGTATTAGAGGAATACTATAAGTCTACTTTAGGTAAGATTATAGAATATGATAAAATAAATGATTCTGATTTAACAAGTACTTTAGAAACCTATTTAGAAAAAAATTGCAATGTTACAATAACAGCAGAAACACTATTTATACATAGAAATACTTTAAAATATAGATTAAGAAAAATAGAGGAATTATTAAATTGTGACCTTCATAATTTTAAACATTGTTCAAATTTAAAAATAGCATTTGATTCTAAAAAGATAATAATTTAACTTAAAAATAATAAAAATAACTGTAAAAACTAAGTAAATGTGTTAAAATTATAACTAAATAAATTTAAACACTAGGGGGATAAAAATTAATGTTAAAATTTAAGAAAAAGATTATTAGTCTTATTACAGCTTTAACAGTTTCATCAAGTATTTTTATTGGAATGCCAATAACTACTGAAGCAGTTACTATTGATAATTCTATAGCAATTGAAAAGTCATCAAAAAACTATAATTTACCAGAATATGTTAAAGACGGAGTGATACTACATGCTTGGAATTGGAGTTTTAATCAAGTAAAAGAACATATAGAGGAAATTGCAGAATGTGGTTATGGAAGTGTACAAGTTTCTCCAATTCAACCTAACAAAAGTAGTCCAATGAAAGACACCTCTCAATGGTGGAAACTATATCAACCTATAAACTTTACAATAGGAAATGATTTAGGAACTGCAGAAGAATTTAAAGCCATGTGTGATGAAGCACATAAATATGGTGTTAAAATAATAGTGGATGTTGTATCAAATCATTTAGCTAATAAAACAAATGGTTATGATAAATCAGAAGAAATTCCAGATTACATAAGAAATAATTCTAATTATTGGCATTCTTCATCTATTGGAAAGGCAAATGATAGTAGTAGATATCAAATGACACAGGGAAATATAGGAATGCCAGATTTAAATACAGGAAATACTGAAATACAAAATATGGTTATTAAATTTTTAAATGATGCACAAGATTTAGGTGCAGATGGATTTCGTTTTGATGCTGCTAAACATATAGAATTACCTACTGATGGAAATATTGCAAGTGATTTTTGGCCAAGAGTAATTGATGCAATAAAGAGTAAAGATTCTAATTCATTTGTATATGGTGAAATTCTTGGAACAGCAGGAACTTCTATAGAAAATTATACAAAGTATATTAAAGTAACTGACTGTGGAATGGGATATGATGTAAGAAAAGCCATTTATGATACAAATGTTTCACTTGCTCAAAATTATACAATAGATAAGCCAAGTAATGCTATAACTTGGGTAGAATCTCATGATACTTATGCTAATGATGAACATGAAACTACAAATATGACTGATGAACAAATTAAACTTGGATGGGGTCTTATAGGGGCTCGTAATAAATCAGTACCATTATTTTTTGTAAGACCAACAAGCATGAATTCAGCATTAGGTTCATATACAACATTATGGCAAAATAAAGAAATTGCAGAAGTTAATAAGTTTCATAATTATTTTGAAGGGAAATCAGAATATGTAAGAAAACTTAATAATAATTCTGTTTTTGCAGTGGAACGTGGTGGTGAAGGAGTTGTTCTTACTAATTTAGGAAGTGGAAAAGCTAAAATAAATACAGCAACAACCCTTAAAGATGGAACTTATATAGATAGAGTTTCAGGAGCTGAGTTTATTGTATCTAATGGTAATTTAAGTGGAGAAATTTCTGGAAGAAAAATAGCTGTTTTATATAATTCTAATATTTCAATAAATAAAGGAAATGTGATAGTTAAATATGTTAATATTGATACTAAAGAAGAAATAGAAACTTCAGAAAGTATTTCAGGAGAAATTGGAACAAGCTATACAACTAAGGCAAAAGAAATTAAAGGATATGAACTTGTAGAATCACCAAATAATGCAAGTGGAGTTTATACTGAAAATGATATTACAGTAACATATCTTTATAAAGAAAAGGAATTTAATACTTTAAAAGTTCACTATTATAATAAAAATAATTGGTCTAATGTTTATTTATATACTTATGCAAAGGTTGATGGAGTTACAGTAAAATATACAGGAAATTGGCCAGGAACTAAAATGACTAATGAAGGAAATGGATGGTGGAGTTTTGAAGTAAATAATGCAGAAGAAGCATACATAATGTTTAATAATAATAGTGGTTCTCAAGAGCCAGCAGCAAATCAACCAGGTTATGAAGCAAGTGGAGAAGTATGGGTTAAAGATAAACAAGTATTAGACAAAAATCCAGATGCGCCTGAAACAGGAAAAGTAATAGTTAAATATGTAGATGAAGAAACAGGGAACATTTTAAAAACAGTAAAATTAGAAGATGAAATTGGAAAAGATTATGAAACAGAAGAAGTTTTAATAGATGGATATACTTTAACATTAGTACCAACAAATTCTATTGGAAAATTCACAAAAGAAGATATAGAGGTTATCTATGGGTATTCAAAGGATATTTTAGTACCAACTATAGAAAGTTTTACAGCTGATAAAACATCACCACAACTACAAGGAACAAATATAAAATTAACAGTAAAAGCTTCAGGAAAAGGTACATTACAATATAAATTTATAGTAAAAGATGACAAAGGAAATTGGTGTAAATTAAGAGATTTCTCAACATCAAATACCTATATATGGAAAGCAAGTATTTCTGGAAATAAAAAGTTATATGTAGATGTGAAAGATGAATTTGGTAATGTAGTAAGAGAAGAATTAAATTATGAAATAATAGCTTCTTCAAATTTAGAAATTCAAAGTTTTACAACAGATAAAACATCACCTCAAGTAAAAGGAACAAATATAAAGTTAACAGTAAAGGCTTCAGGAAAAGGTACATTACAATATAAATTTATAATAAAAGATGATAAGGGAAATTGGTATAAATTAAAAGATTTTTCAACATCAAATACTTATGTATGGAAAACAACTGTTGCTGGAAGTAAAAAATTATATGTAGATGTAAAAGATGAAGATGGAAAAGTAGTAAGAAAAGAATTAAATTATGTAGTTAAGTAAATTTTATGAAAGAAAGCCTATTGGATAGTATTAAACAGCTATTTAATAGGTTCTTTTTTTGTTAAAAAAAGCTTATAATAAGGATACTATATAAAAAAGGAGGTTTAAAATATGAATTTTGATTTTCCGAAGGTTGATTTACATTTTCATTTAGATGGTTCAATTCCACCAGAATTTTCATGGGAAATGGTAAAAGAAAAAGGAATAAGTGTAGAAGCTAAAAACTTTGAGGAATTTAAAAAATCTGTAGAAGTAGATGAAAATTGTAAAAGTTTATATGATTTTTTAAAATGTTTTGATATACCAATAGAAATAATGCAAGATGAAAAATCTTTAGAAGAATGTGCCTATGAAGTTGTAAATTTAGCTGCAAAAGAAGGAATTGTATATCTTGAAATAAGATTTGCTCCTCAACTTCATAAGAAAAAAGGTTTAGATGAAGAAAAAATAGTAAAAGCTGTTTTAAAGGGCATGGAAAGAGGAATGAAGAATAATCCAAGCATTAAGGTTTCTCTTATATTATGTGCTATGGTTTTAGGAAAAGCTTCACTAAATCATGAGGATAATATGAAAACTATAAGAGTTGCAAAAAAATTTTTAGGAAAAGGAGTAGTAGCAGTAGACTTAGCTGGAGCAGAAGGAGTTACTCCTATGGAAAACTTTAGAGATTTATTTGAAGAGGCAAATAAATTAAATATTCCTTTTA